>JBBQGO010000028.1:0-12152 GCA_038323125.1 Pyrinomonadales bacterium | reverse complement strand
CCGCGTCATCGAGCCTCTTCCACCATGTGTGATTGGTCTTTCGTTTCCACGTACCGCCCATTGTCTCGACCACATAGCGCGAATCCGACCATAGCGTAACTGTACACGGTTCGCTCAGGCTCTCGAGCCCCAGGGCGGCGGCGGCGATCTCCGCCTGCTGGTTGGTCGCGTTGCCGAGGTATTCACCAACGGCTTTCCAATACCCCTTAAAACCCAGCACGGCGACCGCAGCGGCTCGTGTGATACCTTTGCCGTTACCCAGGCTCGATCCGTCACAGACGATGGTGACCTTTTTTTTCATTTATTGGCCCCCGACCGCGATAACGTGGTCCACATAGCTGTCAAAGGTCTCGTCATGCGAGATCACAAATAGCTGGTCAAAATGCGTAATGCGGCTTATCTGCATTGCAAGGTTCTCACGTCGTTCCATATCGAGATTGGTTGTCGGTTCATCAAAAAATGCAATGCGAATATCGGTCAATTGCTTTAGAAGGGTCAATCGCACAGACAACGCCGCCGCCATCTGCTCGCCGCCCGACAGGCTCTGGAACGGTCGTTCATAGCCGTCCTCCTCCAGTACGATCGAATAATCCTCGGTCCATTTCAAAGTGCGCTCGGCGTTGCCGGTTATCTCGCGAAACATCTGATTTGCCTCGAGCGACACATGGTAAACATAGTTTCGGGCCACGCGCGGTGCGGCCTCTTTGAGGGTATCGCGAATGAACGCGGTTGTCTCGGCAACGGTTTCCAAACGCTCTTTTTCACGAAACTCCGTCTGCAGCGACTTGCGAAGCTCGGCAAACCGTTCGATCTCAGCCGCGAGCTGCGCTTCGCGGCGCTTTGCCGTGTCGGCATTGGCACGCGTCTCGGCATAACGCCTTTCGGCGTCGAGCAGTGCCGCGCGTTCGGCGTCGTGCCGCTCACGATCATAGGATGCTCCTGCGGCCGCAAGGGCTGTTTCCGCTGCTTTCGCCTCTTTATCGACGGTTGCGAGATGGGCTGCGGCCGCCTCCAACTGCTTCTGCCGTTCGTCGAGCAATTTGGCCTCGGACTCATTGGCCAGAAAGACGCGGTATGCGTCGGCGGTCGCATCGCGTTCGGCTGTAAACTGGCTCCAATGTTCGCCCAGGTCCTTATAGGCCTCGAGCTGCTCGACGAGCGTGCTTCGTTCGCGTTCCAGGCGTGACAGATTTGTTTCGATATCGGACAGCCCGGTTCGAAACTGGGTTTCGCGCGCGGCCTCGCGCTCCAACAGGCCAATTCGCGAACGTGGGTCGTGCAGGGCCGCCAGACCCGCCTCGGCCGCTGTTAACCGTTCCTCGATCGCTGCCAGCCCCGCCGTCTGTACGCTCAGGGCCTCCTTCTCGTCCCGGAGCGCTGCGCCGTCGGCGGCTATCTCTCGTTCGCGATCACGGAGTGTTTCGCGTGCGGCGGCCGCGCGGGCCGCTTCGCGTGCGGCGGCCAATTTGGCGGTGACGTCGACCCGTTCCGATTCGAGCCCCCGGATCTGCGATCGCAGTTCGACGAACTGGCTGGACACGAAACCCTCGAGCGTTTCACCCTCATTAAGATTCAGGCACTTTTGTGAAAGTATCGGGCACAGGCCGTTTTTGATCTCGCTCTGGAACCGTTCGTCGCGTTCGAGATTTGCCTGCAGGGTGGCGAGGCTTTGCATCAGTTCGCCTGTCCGCGATTCGAGGGTGGCGAGTTCCGCTGCCATCGCCGCCTTCTCCTCGGCCTGTCTCAGTTGGGCCTGATTTGATTTGTACGCCTCACGCAGACGAACAAGCTTTTCGTCGATGCCACGCACCCGCTCTGCCGCCGCCCTTGCCGCCGCCGCGTTATCGCGCATTGTGGCGATCTCTTTTTCGAGCGTATCCTGCTGAATTGCCTTTGGCCGTAGCTCCTCGATTTCCTGCCGCGCCTTGCCCGCGGCATCGAGGCTGTCTGCAAGCCGCTGGCGGTCTGCTTTTACGTTAACGATAGCGGTGTCGATCTTGCCGATCTCGCCGCGAATGCGGTCGCGTTCACCGCGCTCCCTTTCAAGTTCCTTGATGCGTCCCAGCGTTTCGGTATGGCGTCCGGCGTGTTCCTTGACCGTTTCGAGCTTTGCCGATGCCTCGGCGGCAGACCTGACTGATTCCTCGCGTTGGCGTGCCACAAGTTCCGCTTTTTCTTTCTCAGATCGCTTTCGGTCAAGATCTGTCTGTATGGCGGCAAATTTCTCTCCGGCCGTGTTCAGGTCATTTACCAGTTGTTGTTTTGCCGCGAGGACGTTGCCCAGTTGGTCCAGTTCATTCGACAGCGATACGACCTGAGCGGCGTTGGTCTCGTGCTCGGCGGCGATCGTATCGGCACGGGTCAGTTCACCCTCTGACCGGGCGATGCCCTCGCGAACGGCTGCGACGCTCATGTCCAGAAACCGTGACGTTTCGCGCAGCTTTTCGGCCGCCTGCCTGTATTCCTCTACTTTTAGAAGACGGTCAAAGGCGATCTTGCGCTCGGTCGTGCCCTCAAGAAAAATAGCGGTAAAGGTGCCCTGCGGGACACCGATGGCCTGTCGAAAGAGCGATCGCAGGTCGGTGCCCGGTTCGAGGCCGAGATGCTGCCACAGAAAACGGAACACCTCTTCCTTTTTGTCGGCGATGCGGGTTTGCAGACGCGGGTCAGTGACATGATATCCCGCACCGGTGTCGCGGTAGACGACGTACTCGCGTTCGTCGAGCCCGCTTTCAAAGGTCACGCGGACCGTCCCCTTCTTGGCCCCGCGCCTGACAAAGTCGTCCTTTTTATACTCAAGCAGGTCGAACAGGGCCCACGCGATCGCCTCGATAATGGTGGTTTTACCCGCACCATTTTCGCCGGTGATGGCCGTAGTCCCGCGGCCGAATTCGAATGTGGAGGAAGCATGAGACTTAATATTCTCAAGCTCGATCTTTGAGATATGCATCGGCCGATCAAAATTTCGCTTTCAATCTCAAGTTTAGAATAAATCCCGGCAAAGAAAAAGAAATCGATAACCGGGCCGCGTAATTGTCAAAGAAAATCAAAATCGGCGACAATTTACCCTATGAAAATTGAACAAGGCGAGATCGTGATCGCGGTGATGCACAGCCCGCGCGAAAAGCTGATCGGCATTCTGGAGTCGATCGAACCGGCCGGCGTCACGCTGCGGGCTATTGATCTTGGTTATTTTGACGATTGGTGCCGTTCGATAGCGGCTGGTGAGGAGCACCTGACGATGACGGATTATTTCTTCCCGATGTGGCGCGTTGAGCGGATCACGCTGGACACGACATCCGCGAGCATTCCGTCAATGTCCGAACAGTTCGAAACGCGTACAGGCCTGAGGCTGGCCGAGCAGTAGTGCCGAGGGCGATCACTGCTTTACGATCGCGATACTGCCGTTGTTTGTGGTGAGTTTTACGGTTGCGTCACCGGCTCCCATCAGGCCGTGTATGCGTTTTACGGGCCCTTCGCTGATGTTTTCCGTCAAGATCTTCATTGGAACTTCGGTGTCGAAGGAACCAAAGCCATACCAGGCGATCACATTGCAGGATGTTTCAGCCGGCAGCGACATCCTTATCGAGCCATTTGAGGTGCTCAGGCTGTACGCTCCGCCATTTAATATTCTGCCGTCATACGCGATCGAACCCGAGATAGAACCGACCTCGATCTGACGATGCTCGACCTTTTGCAGCGAGATCATGCCGCTGCTGGTCTTGGCCTTAAATGTATCGCCGATCTCGCTCGGGCCGGCCTCGAAAACGAGTATATTACCCGTCGTGGTCTCTAACGAGATGCCGCCCTTTGCTCCCTCGACGGTCACATCGCCTACGTAGACCACCGCCAAAACGCCTTCGGAAACATTGCGGATGCTGACGTCGCCTCCGATGGTTTTGACGTTGGCTTTCCTGACCGTGTCGATCACGGTTTTGGTTTGGCGGCCCTTGATGTTTATGGTCGCGTTGACCGGCACGTCCATCTCGATCTCGTCGCCCCAGATGCACTCGGTGGTAGGATTGGCCTTTGATGCGGCACTCGTCATCGTGATCCAAACCGGATCATTCTGCTTGCCCTTTTCGAGCACCTTAAACCCAAACTTTGCGCCGTCCTTAACGAATACCCTCACTTCTTTCCGGTTCCAGCCGTTTATTTTCAGACTGCCCTGCGTAACACAGATAGATAAATTGACATTGGGGTCGACTGCGATCGCCCTTTCGGACGTATGTCCGTCGGTCAAAAGCGGCGGAGGAGGGGCAGCGTGGACATCGGGCGGCGCGATCACGACAGGTCGTATTATCGGAGCTGTCCACGGCCCCTGAGCGCCTGCGGGCACGGCCAGGGCCGCAAAAGCTGCAGCTATCATTACAGCGTAAAAGGATGTTCGGGTTAAATGCTTCATTAAATCCGGTTGGCGGTCGCGTTACCTTATGCTGGCCATCAATTCCTCTTTCTGTGAAACCGAATTCAAAAGATCGATCTTGTTCTGATAGGACGAATAGAGCACCTGCTTGGCCGATTCATTTCGGGGGTTGCGTTTTACTTCCTTCTGCATTTTTGAGATAGCGTCGTTCACCACCGCCATATCGCGTTCGTAGGCGATACGCTGGGCGGGCCGCATGACAATGTCTTTTGTCTCGTCGACGTTCTTTGCCAAATTGGCGATAGTCTTGACGTAGATATCCTCGCCGGGCATATAGGAGCTCGCTTCTGCGGCAGGCCGAGCATCGGAACTTACCGGCGACAGATCTGTGCGTTCCCTGGACCTTGTGGGTTGGTAAGATGCACGCTGGTAGTTTAGGGCTTGGCGCGGAGCGGAGGCTGCCGCAGCGTCGGAATCCACGCCTGCATCGGCCGATTCGATCTGCCGGGGCGGCTGCTTTGCGGCGGTTGCGGGTGCTGAGGCCGCCGGTCTCGAAACTAGTGCGATATCATTACCGACCGGTTCTTGATTGGTCCAAACTACCACGCCGATCCCAACTACCAACAAAATACTTGCCGCCGCCGTCAGTGACGGGTTGGCCAACGCGATGGAAACATAAGCCCACGCCTTACGCCAGATGGGCTGGGCGTCACGCTCGACCGTGATCGAATCGTTGATCCTGGTCCACAGACGCTGGGTCGGGACGAGCGAATTAAATTCTCGTTCAAGGGCCGGGAATACGATGGCAGACTCGTTTTCAGCCTCGGCGAGCATCACGGCGCAGCCGTCGCACATGGCGATGTGGCCGGATACGCGGGCCGATTCGGAGTGGGCAAGCTCGCCATCAAGGAAAGCCTGAATACTACCGATGTCTAAACAATGTTCCTTCATAGCGTTCCCTGGGCCTTCTTGCCGTAGAGCCGTGCAAACTCCTGTCGGGCACGAGCGACAAATGTGCCGATGCTCGATTCGTTAAGATCGAGGCTTGCGGCGATCTCTTTATACGACAGGCCCTGCTGTTTGAGTATCAAACAGCTCCTGAGCGGCTCTTTTACCTTGTTGAGTGCGCTGTAGATCTCATTGACGCCGGCATATTCTTCATAATCGATCTCGACCGACGCGACCGCTTGTTCGCCTATATCTTTGACGTATGTTTCGTCCCGCGTGTTCGCCCTTATGTTGCCGCGAACGGTATTCTTGGCCACGTTAATAGCGACCCTTATCAGCCATGGCCGGAGCATTTCGAGGTCGGTTATCGAATCCTGGTGTTTGTAGAGCCGGATGAATGTTTCCTGCGTAATATCTTCGGCGAGCGCAGCATCGTGCACGACCGAACGTGCGGCGCGAAAGACGGTACGGTGATGAAGAGCAAATGCTTCTTCAAACTCGATCTTTACCTTCGCTCCCGCCGTCGCTGTTTGCTCGGACATTATGTCCACAAGAATGTTTGTACTCTCGCTCATTTTCAGCATCGAACAATGCTCTTCGGTCTAAATACACCGCGGTCGGCTGAATTATGACAAGAATTTAATCCTAAAACCCAATAATTTTCAATTGTTGAACGAGATCGGGCGGCACGTTACGTGCTCTATTGGCAGTAACCAGAAATTGATGGCTGTCGTCCGTCTCAGTGAGGATACGTTCAAGATCGGGATCGGGTTCTCGCAAAACCGGGTTGGAGATAATTGTGGGTTCGGCCATTGAAAGCCGTCTAAGGGATTCGTATAGATGGTCGCGTCCAACTCCGTATTCACCGGCGTCCGAGTCGATGATAAGCCTCGTCTCGGCCTGCTCGCCGGCGTATCGTATCAGGATCGAGGCGGCCGCGCTCGCACCGGTCTCGAACCGCGGCGAGGCGATCACAGTCTTGCCGGTCTGTTCGGCGGCGATCTTTTCGCGCAGCGTCAGTTCCTTTTCTGTCCCGGGCGGCACGCGGGTGTCGAGGATTACGGTGAGACGTTTTTCATCCTCGGCGGCAAATTCGCGTACCGTCAATTGCCGCGTCCGTGCCGTGGCCTTCCAATCGACCCGTCGAAGGTCATCCAGCGGCTGGTAATCGCGAAGGGCAAGCAGGTCCTGGCCCATGCCGCGTTTATTCGAAGTCTGGCTGCCGAAGTTGATCGGGATGTTGTCCACGGCGGGATCGACATCGGCGACACTGGGAAAAACGATCAGCTCGGCCTCGCGTGCCGGCAGACGGCGGCGGTGGCGAAAGAAGCCGAACGGAAACTTGGTCGAAAGCTCAAAATCCTTTATCCGAAACCGGCCGCGGTGCTTGAAAACCTGCTCGGTCTTGTTTTCGGATGTCACTCCCGCTGCAATATGTACGAAATGGTACAGCGTCCGGCGCACGACCGGTGCTCGGCCAAGGCGGACGGCCGCCCACCGCGGCAGGATCGCTTCGAGATCGGGCGCGGCGATCGAGCGTTTACGTTCCTTGCCCCGGACCTCGACAACGACCGAGAAGGCGGGTAAGATCCGCTTTCGGTTAAGTACGCTTACCAGGATAGGCGTCGACTCACCTGCAAAGATGGTCTCGGGAAACCGCATCGTGACATCAAGCTTTTTAAGGCAAAAGGTCCCTGCAAAAAACCCGACCACGAGCGCCGCGATCAGGAACGAAAGAACCAGGAAGAGCAGGTTATTACCGGTGTTCCAGGCCGAAAAACCGACGATCAGTATCAGCCCGAGCATGATCGCCCCGCCGGTCGTAAATTCGAACGGCAGGTTCATTTGCGACGCTTCGCGGCCGGCGTTCCTGGCCAAAGGCGGTACGACGAAGATCAGTATCAGAAGGACGAAAATGAGCGATATGCCTGCCGAAATGCCCGCGAGCCTGATGTTGCCCGTCTGATGAGCGTAAAGCGTGATCGCCGACAGCGTGAGTCCGCCGACGATCACGACGACGCCAAGCACGGCGTTCCTGAGGTCGCGAATACTAAAAAGATGGGCTATTGCCTTATAGTTCATCATTTACCGGACGGAACGTTCATCGGGCCTGCAGCGTCGGGCCGGTCCGACAACCTATTGTAGACAATCGAAATTCCGCATGCACGCGAGTGCCGGGCCGGACCAATGCGGGGCTCGCCCACGCAATAACTACACGCCGATCATCGCGATTGGGACGAATTAATTCCGAGAAAAAGTGGTATCGGCGCGAGGAAATATGTCTGGGACGCGGGATTACGGTGCCTGGTCGCGAGGAAAAATGCCTTCTGCGCGAGGAAAAATGCCTGTGCCTCGCGGTCAAGTTGCCTTGTAGCGAGGAAAATTGCTTCCGCCGCGAGAAAAAATGATTTTTTCACGTGACAAAATGACTTTGTCACGTGACATTGGGCTATTAGCGTGAGGAGCTTTGCCGGTGCCTGCAGGCCAAGTGATGTTAACGCGTGACGAGGCATCTCGTTCGCGGGGCGAAGAGCTTTTGTCTCGGAATTTAATGGTATTTGTCGCGAATGATCAGATGGGAACCGCGACTTTTTGAAGTACATCCTGGAGTATATGCTCTGCCTCGCGGGTCCGGTGTCGGATGGCGCTGACCCGGGAATTGACGATCACGCGGTGAGCGAAACACGGTATGACAAGGCGTTTGATGTCGTCGGCGATGCAGAAATCGCGCCCCTCGATCAACGCAAGTGCCTGTGCACAGCGGAACAGGGCCAGCGTGCCGCGCGGGCTGATGCCGAGTTCGAGCGAATCGGACCGGCGTGTCAGATCGACGATCTGGAGCAGATAATCGAGCAGGGCATCGTCAAACCGCACGGCGGCAACCAGGGCCTGCAGCTCGAGTACATCTGTCTGAGACATTACGGGCTGAACAGCGTCAAGCGGGTCGCGGCTCGCACGGTCGCGCAGCAATTGGCGCTCATCATCGAGGCTCGGATAGCCCATATGCAAACGCAGCATAAACCGGTCGAGCTGTGACTCGGGGAGCGGGTATGTCCCGTGATGTTCCGATGGGTTTTGCGTGGCGACGACGATGAAGGGCATCGGCAGCCGCCGAGACAACCCCTCGACCGTCACCTGTTCCTCGCCCATTGCTTCGAGCAGGGCCGACTGTGTCTTTGGCGTCGCCCGGTTGATCTCGTCGGCGAGCACTATATTTGAAAAGATGGGGCCGGCCTTCCACTCGAAATCGCCGGTCCGCTGATTGAACACGGACAGCCCGATAACATCCGACGGCAATAGGTCCGACGTAAATTGGATCCGCTGAAACGTCATCTCCAGCGCCCTAGCCAGAGCGTTAGCGAGCGTCGTTTTACCGATGCCCGGAACGTCCTCGATCAGCAGGTGGCCCTTTGCCAGCAACGCTATCAGCGCAAACTTGACCGTCTCGGATTTACCGCGAATGACCCGCTCGATAACGGCCTGCAGTTCGGCAACTTTTGCTGCCGCGTCGAATTCGACCCCGATGGCGTCGCCGGGTGTAGTTGTTTCGCTGACTATCCAATCTCTCATTTATATAAAAGGTGTGACGGAGGCACCAATCATATATTCTACCCGATTAGAAACCTCGGCGGCATCAAAAAGTTGCATTATGCGCCCGCGCGGTTTTACCGGCATACGGCCGCCGTTTTGATTTCGGCACAAAACCGTCTAAACTTTTGAAACTAAATACACCCCGTTACGTGAATGAACGGAGATGGTGCACAGTAATAATATGAAAAATCTAAGAGTTCGGCTCAAAGACCAGCGCGGTTTTAACCTCATCGAATTAATGATCGTGATCGCCATCATCGGTTTGCTGATCGGCGTGGGCAGCATCGCCTGGCAGGCAGTTATCCGGTCGGGCAATGAAACGACCGCGGCCCAGATGGTGGACAATATCCGCAAGTTTCAGGCACAGTACGCGACACGCAACAGGGGCAGCTTCGGGACCTTTGACGAATTGATCGCAAAGGTAAGCCTCGACGAAAAATTTGCCGGTGAGCGTCCGGTGGTCAACGGATATATCTTTTCAATGACCGTCGTCCCATCATCACCCAGCGCACCATCTTCATATACCATAACCGCCGACCCGCAGGTCTCAGAAGGCATGTCATCGACCGGCACCCGGCATTTCTATACCGATTCGTCTCTAAGCTCGATCAAAACCACGGACGAAAACCGTCCCGCAAAACCCGACGACCCTGCCCTCTAATAGACCCGCGATGCCGTCTTAGCTCAGTGGTAGAGCACTCGCTTCACACGCGATAGGTCACAAGTTCAAATCTTGTAGACGGCACCAGTATTCCTTCGAAACCACCTATCATCGCATGGGCCCATCTTGGCAAAGTAACGCATTTCATGTCGGCTGGCTGGACGCCGAACGGCTTTGATTTTCGTAATACCACCATATGCCGATTATTGCTATTAAAAAGTAAGTCGCATTTCGGGCCAAAAGCAGGAAAGAATAGATATTCTGATTCTCTGACGGGCGAAGGTTTTCGAGCAGATACGACGTTGTGAAAACGGAATAAATAGAGAATACCGCCAACAGAAGTACTAGTATCCGGACATCCAGCCTGTATATACTCTCCTCATAGGCGTACGCGTCCTCAAGGTCTTGTTGAAAACTTAGCCCTTCGACACTTATGATCGACCGGTAAGGGACGAGAACAGCCGCCATGAATACCGGAAGCGAATAGACGCAGATAGATTTTGCGAATGCAAATTGTGCTGTTTGCGCCTGGAAGAAGTATGTCTCAGTGATTGGAACATCGGGAAGAACCTGCAAACCCACCGAACAGATCACTAATCCCGAAATAACAACGAAACCGAGCCCGGCGATCAGCGAGGTCGACGGCTTCCAGCGCCCCACAGTCGCATCGGTTATCACGAAAGCCGACAGGGCAAATGAGAAAGATAGCCCCAGCACCAACATGCCGGCAAGGCCCATGCCGTTCCACCAAACGTCGCGCTGATAAGCGGTTTCAATGAATAATGGAATTGCACAGGACAGCGAAAATAAGCCAGATTCTACAATCGCAAAACCGTAATGTCTCTTGAATCCGTATGCTGACCGCCGGAACGCGTCCGGCTCTTCGCAAGGCCGGGAATTGCTGGACTCTAAAACTAACCCATAGCCTTCATTCAGACCGGTCTTTATGGCGTCCTTCCCAAGGGCCCCTCTGATAACAAAAATAGTCTGCCGAATACGTTTTTCGATCTCGCGCGATCTCGGCATATTCCATAGCGCGGAGGAGATAGCCTCTTTCGAAAGCATCTCTCCTGGAGAATTTGCGAGTAATTCGAGTAGTTGTGCTTCCAAAGGGTGGAGCCAGAGCTTGCGCCCGTCGGTGCGATGTAGCAATAGCTTTTCGGCGGGATCAAAGGAGAAGTCGCCAATCAAATAAGTTCGATCTGGTTGGGAAGTTGATCGCATTTTGATACATGTCAAAGGATTCTGTTACCGGGTGGCTCAAGAAAACCTATTGCATTGGATCACAAATAGTGTATGATTCCTTCCAATCATAAACGCATAAAGGTGGAAGTTTCAAATCCCATATACGATCTATGAAAGTACAATTCCGCGAGAATCCAGCGATGAAAAACTTTTCAAAAATAGTAGCGGCATCTTTGGCAGTTGTCTTATTGGCGTCAGGATCATTTCCGCAGCGTGAGACCAGTAAAACTATCAAGAAGGTAAAAGCGTTTGTTATCCAGTACGCCGCCCCTTACGAACAGTTGTATGTAGATCCTGATGACAACAATGTGATCGAAGCTGATAGCCTGTTGCTCCCGACCAGCGTCACTACCCGGATAGTCACCAAAAAGGACAAACCGGTTGATCGACATCTTATACGCCCGGGCATGCAGATCGAGATCACAGGTGAACGATTCAGAGATCGGATCGAGGTGTCCACGATAAAACTGCTGACCGATCTCGAAAAATGGGATGTAGACGTAGAGGGCTACTTCGAAAGTCTGGAAGGAGATAAAGCTTGGATCGGGGGGCAGGGAATAAAGCTGGCCCCCGGCGCTGTGATTCGCGGCAAAAACGACTGGAAGCAAAAGAGATTTGCGTCGTTTAATGATATGCAGCTTGGCTCGCAAATGAAAATAAGCGGCCTTCGCCGGGCAGATGGGATTGTTTACGCTACGGGTGGAGAAGCATGGTCTAACGATTTTTCCGGCGGCGATAAAAAGATGCTCGACTTGGTCAAGGCTGGAATGCTGCTTCCCGCTCAGCTGGAGGGTGGTAAGGGCAAGGTCGCCGGCCGGGAGGTGACTTTTTCCAATGACCTCGAACTTCAAAAATATGTAACAAAGATAGGGAACCGGCTGGTTCCGAGGTATGAAAAAGACCTGCCCGACGATTTTCCCGGAAAGCGGGTGTACCGCTTCGCTGTGATCGAAGACGAATCATTCAACGCGTTTGCACTTCCGGACGGTTCGATATTCATCCACACCGGACTGCTCAAGCAAATTAAAAATGAAGCTCAGCTTGCGTCGGTCATCGGCCACGAGATCGCCCACGTTACCCACGAACACGGGCGAAAGAATTTTGAAGGAGCGCAAAAACGGCAGTGGTTTACGATCGGGGCAATTATTGGAGGAGCGATCCTAGGGAGCACAGAGGTGGCCGCAGCCGGAGTCATCGCAGTAGGCGCACTTCAGAATAAATATGGGCGAGACGCCGAGGATCAGGCTGACCGTGTCGGCCTATATTATATGACCCAGGCTGGATACGACCCGCGCGAAGCACCAAAAGTCTGGGGCGAGATCTCCAAAACTATAAAACCGG
>JBBQGO010000027.1:0-12205 GCA_038323125.1 Pyrinomonadales bacterium | reverse complement strand
CACGTTCGAATAATTCCCGCTGCGAAGTTTGGTCATTCGTCCGCGAACGACCTTATAGATACCGTCGTCTGACGCTCGTATCTCAAGATCGCCCGCACGGGCCTTCCACCGGTCTGCCGCGGGCTTGACGCTGAGAGTATCGCCGATGGGGATAAATTCAACTTCGGCGGGCTGTGCGGCGCTGCCGGTAACCGCCCCGTTGGCGATCGTGTACCATCCCTGGACGGTGCTGCGCTGCTTCTGGCGGAGCGCGTTAAATTTGGCCTCGGCCTCGGCCTCGCCTTCTTCGTCGAACTCCCCTTCTAAATAGTCATTCATCAGGTCATTGATCTCAGAGGAAACCTTACGGACCGCGGCGATATCGCGTGCGGCGATGCGAAGGTCGCCCGGAGAGTGCCAAACCGTCTCGGCATAAAGATCGTCGGAGGCGAACAGTATCTCAAGCCCGGGTATATCACGGCTCAGGGCATATTTGAGCATCGCGGGAGCCTGCTTTAAGGCAGCAAAATAACGATCAAGACCGATAAAAAAGGCAGAGGGATCGCCGTTCATATAAACCCGGCGGCCGCCGCCGCGGCCCAGCATCAGCAGTTCACGAGCTGCGCAATAGTTCCCGCCGCAGGTCAGGAAAGGCGGAAGTTGATCGACATTATGTGTAGTGAGATATGATCTGATCTCGTCAAACTCGAACTTGCTGAGCGGCCTCTCGCGATATCGCGCGTCATCCTCATCCCAGCTATAAATTACACGGTCGTTATAGATCCGAATGTAGTTGCGTTCATAGGCATAGATGCCCAACACATCGCCATCCTTTTTCACCTCTTCCTGCAGCCGCTTTGAGATCGCCGCGAGGGCATCATCGTTGACGCTTTTGCCCCAGGCCGGGGTTTCCGAGCCGCTATCTATGCTCTGGTAAAGCGCGGAGAGATATTCGCTCGACGTGCCGGCCGCACCCTCAACGAAAAACGCCGAAGTGGCGCCGTATATCCTCGCTTCACCGGGATATCGGGCGAGCAGTATTGCCCGGGCCTCGGGCGAATCTTCAGACTCGAGATATCGTTCCGCCGCCGTAGACAAGTTGGCGTTTGGTGAATCGAGACTTTTGGCCGCAAGTGTCACCGGAGTGGGGGCACGGATGAGACGGGCACACGCCAGCAATGCGGTTTTAGTTTCCGCATCGCCGTTCTCGAGTATGGTCACGTAGTCCGTGGGGTCCTCAAGCAGGCATGCGGCAATGGCCACAGCCATCGGGCCGCCGGTTCGGAGGTCGAACACATCGGGCGACTGGTTTTCACGCAGCGTCTTTCTCTGACTCAGCAGCCTGACGACCGTGTCCGTATCGGCACGGCCGCGTTTTACATCGCTTAAAAACAAAAGATTGATCGCAGCGTTCTGCCACCGAAGCATTATCTTTCGCAGCTCACTCGCAGTTTGAGCGTCCGATCGTTCAAGAACCTCGATCCTCGCAACAAGTGCGCGGGCAAGGTCGTCCGATATCTCTTCGCTTTGCAAGAGCACGTGGCCCATGATCACGTTGATCTCAGCGGATGTTGACGGACGACCAGGCCTGTAGTTTCCGCTGTACGCATTCACCGCGTTCGCATTCGAACTAGAATTCCCATTCCTTCCATCGATCGGGTTTCTTGCCTGAAACTCAAGAGCGTCTATCTGTTCCGCGGTCGTAAAACCACCGCAGGCGAGTACAGCTTTTACGACGTTGACACTTTCATAATCCAGGCTCACTGCCAGGAGCCGTTTAAGTGCAGGTACCGCCCTTGCATCTTTTTGATGGGTCAATGCCGTGATCGCGAATGAGCGGTAGGGGTAGGCCGCCATTGCGGCGGCTGCCGCGTCCGCTGCCCTCGCCATAGCGTTGTCGGCTGCTTGTAACGCGTCCGCTGCCCTCACCATCGCATTGGCAGTTGCTTGTGCTGCTCCCACCGCCGAATTGGCCGCCGTATTCGCGACGTAGACCGGCTCGTCCAGCGATTCCTTTTCGTTGAGGATCTTTATCAAACCGGGAACGCTCTCAGGCATGCGGACCTCAGACAGCCTGCCGACGAGTGTACTGCGCGAGTTGCCGGTGTCCGCGGCCCAGGCCGGGTCCTCGAGCCAGGGCAGCAACGCCCTTATGACCCTTTCGCCCCCGCTCTCGAGTCTAAGTACGAGATTTCTGACTGCGGCGGCCCGGGCCGCGCCGTTGCCGCCGGCCGCGGGTTCAAGCATCTTGTCGATGTACTTTTCATCCGGCGAGACCAGGATCAATGTCGTCAACCCCGTATAGCCGTCGAGGTCAGCCAGTGATTCGTCAGTCAACTGCGAGTAGTACCATTCGTCGCGGCCGTCCCAGTCTTTTTCGGCAACCAGGGCGTCCATCGCCATATCTCGCATACCGGCTGTTGCGGTCCTGTCCGATACGACGGCTTTCAGCTCATCACGATACCGTTCAATATCGCTTGTCGAACCGGTTGCCAGAGCGTGGCGATACAAAGCCCATCGTGCCAGGACGCGCGATGCCATTAACGAGGTGTCGCCATATAGCCTGTCGATGATCGGACGGGCCTTGTCAAAATCGACATTTACCAGTGCGAGCAGTTCGTCATCGTTTGTGACGTAACCGTTCTCGGTGTCGGCGGCCTTATCTGCTTTGCGGGCGAGTTCGCTGCTGAAATAGGGGCTGTTGTAGGTAAGCCAATGCCTGATCCGCCTTCTCTGATCCTTGTCAAATACACCGCCGAGGGCTTCGCGGTCGTAAACTTCTTTTACAAAAGTGGCGGCGTCCGGATCATTCCTTAGTGCGTTCAGGAGCTCCGGCATAAGCCTGGGGTCTTTTGAGATCTCTTTGATGATCCGAGCGCGAACTGCGGCGGACATTTCCGCCTGGTAGCGCAAGTCCTGATATCTATTACTCTGCTCATACCAATACGCGAGGATGTCCTCGATCGGAGCATCGTCTTTTGGAGGAGCACCCTTATTAAAAAATGACCTGTCACGCTGCTGCGCACGAGGTACAAGCGGATTAGGCGGCGGCGGTGCAGGCAGGCCGAGCAGCGATAGAACCACATTGTCTTTGGCCACCACGGAGGGAAAGAGAAAAAGCGAAAGCGCGGCCAGCAGCGAGCAACATAGTGCCAGCGCTGAGATAGTTCTTTTCATCTCGTTTTGTTTTGCGAAGGTTAGGGAAAAACCGGCTTTTAGCCGGCAGCACTTATTTGATGTGATTATAGTTAATTATGCAGTGAATGCAAGAAAATTCCGGACGCCGCCGATCAGATAGGTTCTCATAACTTTATGCTCATCGGTCCGGGGCCACGTCAAACGATGCGAGGCGTGTATCGTCGCCGCGAAGCAAATCAGTTTGTGCAAACGCTCATCTCCCCTCCTGCCGGGCATCGTAAATGATCTGCTATAACAACCGGACATATGATGCGCTATCTACAAATCTAAAAAAAACTATTGATTTTATTATTGAACCTGCCTATAATCTCAGAAAACTTTTTCGAACGCAGTTTTTCGATTGCTCCTTAGAGATTTCGTTTGCTTGGCATGTTTGCGGCATTCGGACCGGGTTGTCGATGCGTGTTTATAATCGCGTAAAACCCTAAGGAGAAAGATCGGAATATGCCTACACGTCGAATATTGTCCCGCACCCTCATCGCCAGTTTACTTTTTGCTGGCTTCGTATTTTTTGCCGGCACTGCTTCATCGAGCAGCCATCGTGCCGGCAGCGCATTTGATGTGCTGGCACAGTTTATCGGCTATCAGCCATTGAGCTCCGCAGTTGGGAGCAATACGGCCGGCGGTCAGGCAAGCGCTGCTGCATTAATGAGTCCTGTTACGATCGTCAATTACGATTTCAATTCCGGGACCTCATTCGAGACCTTCACGCCTGCGTTGGCTCCGGGTATTACTAGCAGCGTTACTTCTACGCAGCCGTTCCAGACCTTCTCCGGAACGGCTACTGGTGCAGATGCTTTCACTGCCAATGCAGTCGCTGGTAATGCGATGGCAATGAACGACTCAAGCGGGACGAATACCAAGTATTTTCAGTTTCAACTCGGTGGGCCTTCTCTTTCTAATTATTCAGGTTACAAATTTTATATGCAGGGACAGCGAAGTACCCAAGGGGCGGCCACAGTTACTTTGTCTTACAGCACAAATGGAATTATATTTACAAATTTCGGGGCAACACAGGGGACTAACGATAGTGGTTTCAGACAGATGCCGTTCGATCTGAGTGCCGTAACAATGCTCAATGGTCAAAGCAATATCTATATAAGACTTTTGGCGAGTGGAGCGATGGGAACGGGTACGCTGCGAATCGATAATTTTCAAATTCAAGCCATTCTCGCGGACCCGACTCCTACACCGACGTCGACTCCAACTGCAACACCGACAGCAACTCCAACTGCAACCCCAACCGCAACGCCAACGGCCACCCCAACGCCCATCTGCGTGGACGTGTCGATACCGGACCTGACGCCTGTGACGGGAACGAATGTAACGATCCCGCTAAATACTACGGACCTAACCGGCCGCTTTGTGTTCGGGGCCGATTTTACATTCACCTACGACCCGGCCGTGCTTGACCCTGATCAGGCGAACATCAATGTGACGGCCGGCACCGTGATTTCCGAAAACGCTGTGGTCACATTCAATCAGGTGGTGCCGGGGGCCATAATCGTCTCTGTCTTTGATCTCGTGCCGTTTAGCGGTTCGGGGACGCTCGTGGACGTACATATGAACGTCATCGGGGGCAGCGGGGCATTCACCGAACTGACGGTACCGGACTTCCGGTACAACAATGGATTGGTCTGCACAGTCCTGGACGCCGGCATTCTGTCTGTCCGGTCGATACCGACAACCACGACGGTGGCGACATCAGGAAGTCCAACCGTTTATGGTGAGCCGGCGGCATTTACCGCGACGATCTCACCCGTACCTCCCGCGCCTCGAGGCACCGTCGATTTCTTTGCCGGTTCGACGCTGGTCTGCGACAACGTCGTGGTCGACGCATCTGGGCAAGCCGCTTGTTCAACCTCCTCGCTGACTGTGTTGGGAAGCCCACATTCCGTCAATGCGGAGTATTCGGGAACGACAAATTATGCTGCCAGTTCAGGTTCGCTTGCCGGGGGCCAGGCAATCACCCCTCGCCCGGCGACCTGGACAACGAACCCGTCGGGCAAGGTTTATGGTGATGCTGACCCGGTCGCTCTGACGACAGGCAGCGGCAGCTTCCTGCCGGCAGACGGAGTCACGGCCACATACAGCCGGGCATCCGGTGAAACTGTGACGGGCGGGCCCTACCACATCACAGCTACGCTGGAACCGGCCGCGGTTATGAGTAACTATGTGATCACCAATTCGGGGGCGGACTTTACGATAACGCCGCGTGCGGCGACGTGGGCGACCGTCCCCGCGGGCAAAGTTTATGGCGATCTCGATCCTGACCCGCTGACGACCGGCAGCGGAAGCAACTTCGTGGCGACGGATAATGTGACGGCAACGTATGGCCGCGCGGCCGGTGAAACAGTGGTGGGCGGGCCTTACCAGATCACGGCGACCCTGGCACCGGCGGGCGTTCTCAGCAATTATTCGATCGTCAATCCGGGAGCTGACTTTACGATCAGCCAGAAACCGGCGGAGGTTACACCGGACAATGCAAACAAAGCTTTTGGAGATCCGGACCCGCCATTGACCGGGGAACTCAGTGGTTTTGTGCCAGCCGATGGAGTAACGGCGCAGTACAACCGTGAAACGGGTGAAAATGCCGGCATCTATGTGATCAGCGCCGATTTGTCGCCAAACGGCGTCCTTCCCGAGGACGTCCTAACCAATTACGACATTGCTTATAACACCGGCGTTTTCAGCATTATCACTGGAACGATCACGGGCAATGTCGATTATGCGGTGGACTCAAAACCGGTAGGGGGTGTCACTCTTAATGGTTCGGGCGCAATTCCGGTCTCGTCCGTTTCGGACACGGATGGCAGCTATCTGTTGACCGACTTTGGTTCGGGATCATATACCGTCGTGCCTTCGAGGCCGGAACAGCCGTGCGGTGCCCTTAACGGGGTCTTCTCGAATGACGCCGCGAAGATCGCACAGCACCTGGTCGGCCTGACAGTGCTGAGTAACGCCGCGGTCGAGGCAGGCAAGGTGAGCGGGCTGCCGACACTGTCATCACTCGATGCCGCCTTTGTTGCACAGTCTGTGGTCTGCATCAGCTATCCGCTCAATCAAACGGGCGAATGGCGTTTCTCACCCGCGAGCGTCGCGCATCCCGCCGGGCTGATAGGCGAAATACTGACGGAAAACTATACTGCGACGCTAATGGGCGATGTGACGGGAGACTGGACCCCGGAGATGCCCGCCCGCATCGATGTGAGGCCGGACGATCCCGACGCGATCAGGGTGTCGGTGCCGGAGATATTTGCGAAACCGCGGGCATCGGTGGTGCTGCCGTTGAGGTTGGACAATATCAGAGGCATAGGGGTTACCTCGTACCAATTCGACATCGAGTATGACCCGACTGTCATCCGGCCGGAACAGATAGCTGCCGATCTGAGCGGTACGCTCAGCGAGTCGCTAAGCGTCGTTTCGAACGTGCCGCGACGCGGACTGTTAAAAGTCGCGGTATACGGTGCCGTCCCGGTCCTCGGCGATGGCGTTTATGTCAATCTCAGGTTCACCGTCATCGGTGCACCGGGTTCAGCATCGGCTATCGCCATTCGTGAATTCAGGTTGAACGACGGACTATTCCCAGTGTTGGCGACCGGCAGCAAACTAACTGTAATGGGCACCGGTCCGACGGGTCGATAAACGGGTGGCCGGCTGAGTCACGGTGACTGCGGCCGCGGCTTGCGAGGCGGTGCCGCCGACTGAGTCGATGGCGGCATTGTTCTTGGTAAGTTCAGCAGGGTAAGGGCTTCGGCCGTCCGTGGTCAGCCAGCCGCAGTAGCGTATTCTTCTCGAAGTCCACAACGATTGCTCGATTTACCTGTCGAAAATTCATATTATTTTACCTCCATTCATTAAAATCAATGTTTACAGTGGTTTGCGTTGTAAGCATTGGTACGATGGGCAATTGTTTAATGATTTCGCCAACGGAATAATGGCTTAGCTGTTGTTTTTGTCACTATACAAGTTGTTTATTTCCTGCGGTAGTTATTTTCTTAAAATATAAGTTGTTTAGGCGTTTTTCCGTCAGCGAAATGATTTCGCCAACGGTTCTTGTCATTTCGCCAATTGTTTAACCATTTATTTAGGACCGAACCAGCGGCGTTCATCTCTGGACGATGTTCCTTGCCGTGGGCATTTTGACCCAATCGATGGAATCCAAACCAAAGCCTCATAATGTTAGAGTTAGAGTAAATTCCAAGCCTATTTATCTAAGAGGGAATTCAAACAAGAGATTCTCATGGAGTTCTAACACTCATCTCAAACTAGTTGCATATAACGGGGCATTCGCTAATACTGGCTCTTTGCCATCCAAAACCAATAGCCGGTGGGAATTTCGAACAAGGTCAGGACTATTTTTCGGGGCGAAGTGCCGCTCGCGGCACTGCTGCGCGAATTAGGGCGGCGCAGTGCGCTCGCAAACCACCGGCGAACGGAGCGGAAGCAGATCGACGCTATCGGCGATGCCCCACCGCGACTGGCACAGGCGTTCTCCGCCGCGTCAGAAGCCGAGCTGCTCATCCATTTTCGTGATCGAAAAGAAAGCGTTTTCGCCATCAATAGCTCAGACGATCCATCTATTTATCTACAGCAAAACCTATTTCCGGATGAAACGGATGCTCTGCTCCGAACCGCGGACCGCATTGTATCCGGCAATAGCTGGGAACTGGCCGGGTTTGGAACGATCAAGTTCGAATCGCCAAACTTATGGAGGACGGACCCGCTCGGCAGCAAGGATTGGGGCATGGAATACCACGCCGATGTCGTCGTCGATAATCAAGACGGGGCGGACATCCGCGTGTTGTGGGAGTTGAATCGTTTCGGGCATGTGATCCCTCTCGCTCTGGCCTATGCACTGACCGGCCGCGAGGATCACGCCGAGACCTTTTTCCGACATGTCGAGGAATGGATGCGGCAGAACCGATACGGGCGTGGCCCCAACTGGAACTGTGCAATGGAGGTAGCCCTTCGTGCCATTAACCTGCTGGCGGCATTTGATATCTTCCGGCTCTCACCGTCATTAACCCAAGACAGGCTCACTCTGCTCCTTCAGCTATTCGATCAACACGGGCGCTTCATTCTGAATAACAATGAGTTTTCGTATATTGCGACGAGCAACCATTATTTATCGAATGTTATAGGCCTGCTTTGGATAGGCATGCTGTTGCCTGAACTGGAATGTGCGGAGGAGTGGAAGCGTCTGGGGCTCCGTGAGGTTTTAAGCGAGATCGACAAGCAGGTCCTGTCCGACGGCGCCGATTTTGAAGCTTCGACGGGTTATCACAAGTTTGTGTCCGAGATGCTGCTCGTCACATTTGTTGTGGGACGGCGTCAAGGTATCCAATTTCCCCAAGAGTATCGAGCAAAGCTCGGCTCCATGCTCGCATACCTGAACGCGATGGTCCGGCCCGACGGCCGGATGCCGCTAATAGGTGATGCTGATGGATCGCAGATCGTGCCGGTGATCAAGCGGGACGCCGATGATGTGGCATATCTGCTTGCCCTCGGTGCTGCTGCGCTTGAAAAGCCGGAGCTTAAGGCTGGGTCTCAACTCTCGCCCGAGGTTTTGTGGTATCTGGGCGAACACGGGATCGATACGTTCAACTCGCTCGACACAGACATTGGCCTTCCGACCTCGGCCGCCTTTCGCAAGGCGGGTTCGTATGTAATGCGTCACTCCAACCTGAATCTCCACTTGAATACAAACGATTGCGGATTGAACGGACGCGGGTCTCACGGACATAATGACGCTCTGAGCATCGAGATCTCAGCCTATGGGCGGCCTTTTATCATCGACCCCGGCAGTTATGTTTATAATCTTGATCGTGACGCACGCCATACCTTCCGTTCGACTGCTGTCCATTCCACTGTGATGGTGGACGGTGCCGAGCAAAACACGACGGACCGCGACCTCCCGTTTGTTTTGGGCAATGAAGCACAACCCAGGGTGCTCGAGTGGGAAAGCGGCGCAGAGCGGGACCGTATCGTTGCCGAGCATTTGGGGTACATGCGATTAACACAGCCAGTTCGCCACCAGAGGATGGTCGAGTTCTACAAGGAGGAAGGTTATTGGGTCATCGAAGACAGTCTAAGCGGAGAGGGCGACCATGACGTTTGTTTTTCGTTTCATCTCGCCCCCGGGTCGAGCATAAGCGAGATAGACGACTGCACTGTGCACATCCACGACGAATCGGAAGCCAGCTTGTATATTCGGGCGGTAGGGCTGGACCGCCCGTCACAGATCGCCGCGTTCGTATCGCGGAATTACGGACACCGTGAGCCGTCCACTATACTTAAGTGGGAACTCAATGTGGCTGTTCCGTTCGCGGCACGCTTCATATTGGTTCCATGTGCAGGAGTGGAAAACCGTGCCGCAACCTTGGAATTGATCTCAGAGGTGTCGGCTAAGCTGAATAACTGATTATGTGCGGCATCGTCGGGGTTTGGGAATACGGAGCGAGTTCGGGAAATGTCGACATGGCCGTCGTCGAGGCAATGCGTGACACTATGCCGCATCGCGGTCCCGATGATGCAGGGTCATATCGGTTTGACGAGGGGCGCGGTGGCCTTGGTTTTCGTCGCCTATCCATCATTGACCTTTCGTCGGCCGGACACCAACCGATGCGCGGCTGCGAGTCGCTTGACATTTGGCTGGTTTTCAATGGTGAGATCTACAACCATCGGACACTGCGGCCCGAGTTGGTGGCTCGCGGCCACAGATACGCTTCGAAAACAGACTCCGAAACGATCATCCATCTCTACGAAGAGCGTGGCATTGAATTTGTAAACGCTATCGAGGGCGATTTTGCTATCGCATTATGGGACGAGGCTCGCAATGAGCTTTCGTTATATCGCGACCGCTTAGGGGTAAAGCCTCTTTACTATTATGTTAAGGACGGACGGATCATCTTTGCGTCCGAGATCAAAGCGATCATCGCTCATCCGGCGGTGGTGCCCGATGTCGATGAGACAGCGCTTTCCGATTACCTGACCTTTCTTACTACCCCTGCTCCGCAGACGCTTTTCAAAGGCGTTCAGAAGTTGCCCCCCGGGCATCGTTTGGTGATCAATAAACAGGGCGACGTCCGGATCGACCAGTATTGGGACGCTCTGCCTCCATTGACCGCTCCCGTCTACAGCGAACAGGAACATTCTGACGAGGTCCTGCGGCTTTTGAGGGCGTCAGTAAAGAAACGGATGATGTCCGATGTGCCGTTCGGTGTATTTCTCTCTGGCGGCGTCGATTCGAGCGCTAACGTCGCACTGATGTCGGAATTGATGGACCGTCCGGTGAAGACGTTCACCGTGGGTTTTGAGGACCACGAATACCTGAACGAACTCGAAGCCGCGCGCCGCATTGCCGTAATGCACAAAACTGATCATCACGAAGTGATCATTGGTGATAAGGCGTTCGACGACTTTGTGCCTCAAATGGTGTTTTACCAGGACGAGCCTCTTGCCGACCCGGTCTGTGTGCCGCTTTACTACGTTTCGAAGCTTGCCCGCGATTCGGGTACGACTGTCATTCAAGTGGGCGAGGGGGCGGATGAAATATTCGGAGGCTATTCTAAATATGTCAACAATCTGAAGCTTTATGAGACGGTCTGGCGCTATGCGCGCAATGCTCCTCATTTTATGCGGCGATTAGGTGCTCAGACGGCCAAGGCCATGCTCGCCCCCGACGGCCGGACCGGCGTTGTGGTCGAATTGGCCCGGCGGTTGGAAAAGGACGAGCCGATGTTCTGGGGTGCTGCGATCGTATTTGATGGGACGGTCAAACCGCGTTTGCTGTCCGCGAGAATGAGGTCGGGGGCCGGCGGCCGCTCGTCGCTCGCTGCCATCGCGCCGTATCTGCGCCGGTTCGAACAGGAACGCCCGGGAGCAGATTTTCTGGCACTTATGACGTATCTCGAACTGAAGGTTCGCCTGCCCGAACTACTCTTGTCGCGTGTTGATAAGATCACGATGGCAGCGTCTGTCGAAGCACGCGTACCGTTTCTTGATCATCATCTCGTCGAATACGCGATGGGGATACCGCAGGACCTGAAGATAAAAGGCAGGGTCGGCAAACATATACTAAAACGCAGCCTCGAGCCAATACTGCCCCACGACCTTTTGTATTCAAAAAAGCGTGGATTCGGTGCACCTATTAGAGAGTGGTTTCGAACGAGCGGAGGGAAAGCGTTTGGCGAAAGCATTTTAACTTCATCGATGATGAGACGGGACTACTTTGACCCGGTGTTTATCAGGAGGCTGCTTGATGAACATGCTATTGGCAAGGCTGACTGGAGCTTTCATCTTTGGGCCCTTTTGAATTTTAGCCTCTGGTATGATCGCTGGATCGATCCCAGTTGACGAGCGTACCGTGCATTAAGAGCAATGATCAGCGAACCTCAGTCTGCAGCACCCCGAGCCGAGTACACGCGTGATTTAGCGGCTCTCGTCATCTTTGCGCTGGCGGTGAGGGGGCTGTGGCTATGGCTGGGCAGTTGGACAGCATACGATTCGATCGAATATCTGCAGATCGCTGCCAATCTGGTCGACCACTGGTCATTTAGTTTGGATGAGAGCGGCGTGATCCCGACGGCTTTTCGGCCACCGTTGTTCCCGGCGGTCGTAGCATTGATATGGAGCGTCGCCGGCAAGTCCGTCATTGCGGTAGTTGCCGTCAATGCCGTTCTTGGAGCGTTGAATGTCGGCCTGACCTACCTGGTCGCCCGACGACGATTTGATCGCTCGATATCCATATTGGCGGGGCTCGGACTGGCATTGGGACCGATGACGTCGTTGTTTACGGTAACGGCGATGACCGAGCCGCTGTTTACGTTTCTCATTGTCGCGGCCATCTTTTCGTGGGGTTCGGAGCGGTATTGGCTCGCGGGGATCTCGCTTGGGCTCGCCGCGTTAACCCGGCCCCTGGTGCTGCCGTTGATCCTGATCCTGGCGCTTTTCCCTCTATTGCCGCGCCTGAGACCGTTATGGCGTTCATATGCGGTGATGGTGATCGTCGCCATTTCGGTTATCG
>JBBQGO010000026.1:0-12576 GCA_038323125.1 Pyrinomonadales bacterium | reverse complement strand
GATCATGATCATTCGCATCACGAGCGCGCCCATAATGCCCCAAAACAGGACGCGATGCTGGAACTGTTTTGGCACCTTAAAGAACGAAAAGATCAGCAGAAATACGAATAAGTTATCGATCGACAGCGAAAGCTCGATCAGATAACCCGTGAAAAACAGTTTTGCCTGAGCGGCGGCGAGGTTCCAGTCCTGATAGTAATTACCAACCTGAAAATAGAGAAAGATGTTAAATCCGATCGCCAGTGAAACCCACACCGCGGCCCAGCTAAACGTCTCTTTACGGCTGGGAACGTGCGCTTTTCTATTAACGATACCGATGTCAACGAATAGCGCGGTCAACACTATTACAAAAAACAATGTCCAGACCCAATATGGGTGTTCAACTGGTGCCATATAAACTCAAAACATCTGGGCGAAACGCCCGCCATCATTATTCCTAAATAAGATTTTAACCGCTGCCGCCTGGTTAGACTATCTTTTCTTAAAAAGCAGCCTCGACTATGCGTGCGATCTTGCCCAGCCCATTAGCATCGGCCTCGCCAAAATCGCCCAAAACGTCGCTGTCTACATCAAGCACGCCAACCGGACGCCCTGATATATCAAAGATCGGTAAGACTATCTCGGACCTGGCGGCCGAACTGCAGGCAATGTGGCCCGGAAACGCGTTTACGTCCGCGACGATCGTTATCTCACCCGTAGTGAACGCGTGTCCGCAGACGCCCTTATCGAATGCGATGCGCGTGCAGGCGACAGGCCCTTGAAAAGGGCCTAGAACCAACTGGCCGCCTTTTGCTAAATAAAATCCGACCCAAAAAAAACCGAAAGCCTGTTTCAGGACTGCCGCAATGTTCGCGAGATTGGCGACGAGATCAGTTTCGCCTTCGACCAGTTTGCCGATCTGCGGCACGATCTCGTCATAGAGCGTCTTTCGGTCAGCGGTATCTGATAATAAAAGGGCCTCGACCATAAACTTTGAGTTTAGCGTGCCTGGGCTTTGGCGTGCAAATGATTCAAATTTGCGAAAAATGTATAATCGACCCCGATGGAATCAGCCCTTAAGATCTTGTGCGTCGCTGCCGGCGGTTCGCTCGGCGCGGTCGCACGGTACCTCATCAATATTTCACCCCTCGCCGGAATGCTCGGCAAATTTCCGCTCCCTACATTTGTCATAAATGTTACAGGTTCGTTTCTGATCGGGTTCCTGTTGATAGTCTTTTCCGACAGAGTCGTGGTCAGCGAAAACGTACGAATGGCATTGATCGTCGGCTTTCTCGGGGCCTTCACTACGTTTTCCACCTTTGAGATCGAGATCTATGGATTGGTACGCGAGCGTCACTTTACCATGGCGTTCCTTTACCTTTTTCTAAGTGTTTTCGTAGGGTTTATCGGCGTGGTCGCGGGTGTTGCAGCCGGAAAACGATTCTGACTGTATGAATTGTCTTTCTTATTTTAACTACCCTCTTAAAGAAATTTGCTACATCTCTTGATTCATCCCAAATAAATGGTTAAACAACGGGCGAAATGACAAGAACCGTTGGCGAAATCATTAAACAATTGCCCATCGTACCAATGCTTACAACGCAAACCACTGTAAACAGTTAGCTATTAGGCCCTCAGCATCGCCGAACGGGCCAGCTTGACTGACGACACAGCGTCGTTGACTGATCCGGCCATAGCGGTGATGTGACCCATCTTTCTACCCTTTCGCGGTTTAACCTTGCCGTATAGGTGAAGCTTGACGTCCCGTTCGGCTAGCGACGCTGCCCAATCGGGTTCTCCGTTATCCCAAAGGTCGCCCAGCAGGTTCGCCATCGCCGCAGGCTTGTAAAGCTCTGTTGATCCCAGAGGCAGTCCGCACACGCTGCGGAGCTGCTGTTCGAACTGTGACGTCACACAGGCATCAAAGGTCAGATGGCCCGAATTATGCGGCCGCGGCGCCAGTTCATTCACCAGCAGTCTATCATCACGCGTAACGAAAAACTCGACGCACAATGTACCTACATATCCCATTGTGTCGGCGATGCTGCGGGCTATCTCGACCGCCTCGGCATGTGATCGCTCGGTCACAATGGCCGGTGCAAACGATACGTCGAGAATATGGTTTGAATGCTCGTTCTCGATGACCCCAAAATGGGCGAACGCACCGTTCTGATCGCGGGCGCATACCACCGAGACCTCTTTTTCAAAATCGACAAAAGCCTCAAGTACGGCCTCCCGCCCGCCCAGGGACGCGAATACGGCCTCGATCTCGGCCGTCGAACGGATGACCGTTTGGCCCTTTCCGTCATAACCGAAACCCGCAGTCTTGAGCACCGCCGGCACGCCGATCTCCGCACACCCCGAATACAGGTCCTCGATGGCCCTGATATGTCGAAAGGGGGTCACCGGAAAGCCGTTGGCCGATAGAAAGGTTTTTTCGCGAAGCCGGTTCTGCGTCGTATGCAGTATCTCGCCCTTGGGATGGACATCTACAAATTCGGCCGCCGACTCAACCGCTGCTGCCGGAACATTCTCAAACTCAAACGTCACCACATCGACGGACCGGGCAAACGTCCGGACAGCGTCTAGGTCGGCGTACGCCGCCGATGTCTCGATATCTGCAACCTGGCCCGTAGGCGTGTCGCTCTCGGGCGAAAAAGTGTGGACGCGATACCCCATCTTGCGCGCCTCAATAGCAAACATCCGCCCGAGCTGCCCGCTGCCGAAAACACCGATGGTTGAATTGGGAAGGATCATTCGCATCTAAAAGAATGACCTTACGTGATCGTATTTACTTATCTTGGAGTCGTATTTCGCGAGTGGAGAATTATGGACGCGGGCGGTCGCAACTATTATCTCATCAGCTGGATCCTGATGAAACTTGCCCGGAAGCTGGGTCGACTCCACAGAAATGATCGGGAGCAGGGGGATCAAATGAGTATTGGTTTGTGCTAATGCAATTTCGAACCATTCGGCTACGGGCAACGAAAATTCGAGTCTGCCCTTCGCGACCGATTTTGCGATCTCCCAGCATGAGATCGCTGACACGCCAAGACCCTCGTGTTCGAATTCACTTATCTGTTCGCGATGAGGGTCTTTTAATTTGGGATTTTCATCGACCCACCATATCCAAATATGAGTGTCGAGGATGATCATTTGAGGACGTCCCAGTCCTCAGGAGGCACAGCAGGACCAAACGGATCGTCGTACCTCAATAGTGTTCCTTTCAAAGGATTAACCACCGACTGAGGGCCCGACTCTTCCTTTTCGATCATGATCACTACCAACTTTTCGCCCTCTTCGAATGGAACATCGTCCACTACGATTCGGCGGTTGGACAGAACAACTGTTTCTACCCTATGCGTTTCCATTTATTTGGATTTTAGCACGCTTTCAGTTTGCTTGGAACGGAATATGTGCAGCTTTTCTCGAAGTTCGGGCCGCGAGTTGGCCAGGATAGCAATAGCCAACAGGGCTGCGTTTTTTGCACCGGGCTGGCCGATGGCTAGAGTGCCGACCGGCACACCGGCAGGCATTTGAGCGATCGAAAGCAGCGAATCGAGACCCTTCAGGGCTTTGCTCTCGACCGGTACACCGAGAACCGGCAGCACGGTTTGCGAGGCGCACATTCCGGGCAGGTGAGCCGCGCCGCCGGCACCGGCGATGATGACCTCTATCCCGCGCTGCTCGGCCGACTTGGCAAACTCGAAAAGAAGATCGGGTGTACGGTGGGCCGAAACGATCTTTGTTTCGTGTTCGACCCCAAACTCAGTGAGCGTGGCCGACGCGTGCTCCATCGTCGGCCAGTCCGACTTACTTCCCATTATGATAGAAACTACGGGTCTGGCGGCCATAGGTTATTTCGCAAGCTCCTCTCTGATCACCGATTCGAGTTTGTGTTTTGCCCGCATCGTGCTCCGCCAATAGACGATGCGCCCGTCACGGCCGATCACAACGTTTTTAGGGTAACCGCTAACTACAAATGCCTTTAGGGCGGCTCGCGCATCGGCGACCGTTAGGTAGTTTAATGGGTTTGCGGACAGGTATCGTTTGACCGCCGGCGCCGTATCAGCGGTCATTGATATAAAGGCGACATCGCTGTCGCCGGCAAAAGCGGCCGCCACCTCGTTCAACTGTGGGGCTTGGGCCCGGCACGCCGGACAGCCGATAAACCAAAAATTGAGAACAACGACCTTTCCGCGATAGCTCGCCAGGTCCATATTCGATCCATCGATAAACCTGCCTGCCACTGCCGGTGCCATTGCCCCCTCCTGCGGCACCTTTTGCAGCCGAAACTCGACGGTGCCGTCCTCAAGGGTTTTGACTATCGTAGCGTCGCGCATATGAAAGTTTGCCATCCGGATATCGACAAACTCATCATTTGAGACAAGGTTGCCGTCCGAATCGCGGTAGATGGTCTTTGGCGGGATCGCAGTTGAGACCACTCCGCCCCTTGCCGGGCTCATACCCTCGTTCGCAGCGTCCTGAGCCGGACAGGACGGCACGGCCAACAGCGCAAAGGCCAACCCCCCTATACCCAAAATATTTTTGCTAAATTTGTTCACTGGTTGCAGGCTGGATAACAATGCCGCCGAAATGTCCCTCATCAGCTCGGCACTCAATGCCGTCGATAAAACATACGTGGCTGTCCCTTTCCTCTCGCGTGTCGCGATAGATGGCGGCAAACCCGCCGGACAACCCGACATTAGCAAAACTAAGCGACCGTCCGTCCTCGTCAGTTGCCTTCGCATAGCACTCATCGCAGACGTAGTTCGGATAGTGTTCGGAAAAAAGGACCGCCGACCCGCAGATCGGACATTTTTGATCTTCTGCCATGGTTTCAAACATAAAAGAGATAGGGGGCGAATGCAAACTTCCTATCGCGTCGGTTCAGATATCCGAATTTTGATACCCTCATTTGTTAAACTCGGAATATCGTTCGACGGTCTCGATCTCTCATGCTCGATGAAACTTTCATAATCTTTTTCCTGGCATTAGTTCTAATTACGTTTTTTTTGATCCAATGGATCTTGACGCGCGGCCGTTCTTTCGAGCACCAGTCTGACACACGGCTTGCGGAATCAAAGCTGGTCACCGTCCTAATGGGGCTGAGCGACCGGTCCGTGGGCGAGCTGTTGGAACTGTATTATAAAGAATACGGCCCCGGACCGGCCAGATACGCAAAACGAACATTCAATAAATGGAAAACCGGCAAAGTGCAGCCCGCGACGCAGACCTACGAGCGATTCCTGGTCCATCTGCCCAAGGTGATGTCCTTCGATCTCAAATGCGAAGTGCTGCGCCACTTTATGGAAGAGTACGCGGCAAAGGATAAATATGAACTAGACGTTTATACTGATGATTGGGAGGAAACGCTGACGCCGCTCGTCCGCCAGATCATCGACAAAGCGTTCACGGCGCAATTGCCGATCGAGTTGAACGAAAGTTAAGTTGGCTCGGTGATGGCGATATGCAGGCGGCTCACGATCTATTGCGGGCCTCAAAGGCCGAAGAAGGCAAGATCATGGTTTCGATGCTGCGCGAAGAGTTCCTGCATTTCGAAAAGCTCCATACTCATGACAAACTGGAACCAACGATCCGCCACACTCTGAAGTTTCCGTATGGAACGATCGATGTGAATATCAAAAGGAGATAGCTCTGGATGGAAGAAGAAAAAACCGATCTGGTGCCGCAACGGCGATCACTGTTTCCGATATCGGGCGAAGATATAGTCGACAACGCTCTTCAGAACCTGAATGAGGCCCAAGCCCAGCGGGTAACTGAAAAGGCTGCTGACGAGATGATCCGTCTCGCCGTCGAGAAACGCAAAGCCGAATACCGCAACGCGGCCGCCCAGGACGAAATGCGAAACCTGATCGGCAACGCCAACATACTTGATCAAAATGTCGGCGACTATAAGATCAACAGCACTTTCGAAACGGCATCAGGCACGACTAATGTCGAGATCCGGAAATCGCAAATGCCCCCTGTCAGACTAATGGCGATGGTCGGGGCCGTGACGCTGATCCTGGTACTCGCCTATCTGCTAATCGGACGATAATAGGTTCTCAACGGTCGCCCGAAGTTGTTTCACAAATCGTTCCAATCGCAAAAAAGCCAGCCGGACCTTCCGGCTGACTTCGGACTCCTGCCTTCCGGCTTCTGGCTTCCGCATTCTGGCTTCTGACTTCTGACTTCTGACTAAGCCGAGAACCCTTTTTCGCCGTCAAAGTTATAAAGGTTCTCGGTCTTGATGACATCCAGGTGATGTACATGCAGGCGTTCGAGCAGGGCGATGATCTGATCGTGCGTTACGGCACTGCCCTCGCCCGAATCCGAGACAAAGCGGCATCGCCAGTGATCGACGGTAAACGTATCGGGCTGGCCGCCGGGATAGACCTTGACGCCGCGGTTTGCGATCGCCTGCAGCTTGAGGCCGTTGCCGTTGACTGCCTCGACGAGGGCGCCCAGGTCATTGGCCACGCCGTAAAACACCCCTTTCCACCAATCAAGGAAAATATCGACGCCGACGAGTTCCTTGGTTTGCGGGGTCGGTGTTGAAAAAATGGGTTTAGGGTCGGTATCAACGACATTTGCGGCATAGGAAACGGGTTTGAGCGTCTCGGGTTTTTGGCCGAGGCGTGCAACGACGGCGTCGGCAAACTCGCGTGTCCCGACCTTTTCCTTCGAAACGCCCTCGTTAAACATATCGTATGTGTGCACCCCGTCCTCGATCGTGCGGAGCCATGCATTTTGTGCTAATTCGGCAACATCGGGCTGGTTGATATGCACTAGCATCAGGATAGAGCCGAGGAAGAGGCCCGACGGGTTTGCGAGGTTCTGTCCCGCACGCCGTGGTGCCGAACCGTGTATGGCCTCAAACATCGCTACGTTCTCGCCGATGTTTGACGAACCTGCCAGGCCGACCGAGCCCGCGATCTGTGCCGCCACATCGCTCAGCACGTCGCCATACAGGTTTGGCATGACGATGACGTCAAAATTTTCGGGCGTGTCGGCCATCTTGGCGGCACCGATGTCGACTATCCAGTGATCGGCCTCGATGTCCGGGTACTCCGGCGCGATCTCGTCAAACACGCGGTGAAACAGGCCGTCGGTCCGTTTCATGATGTTGTCCTTGATAAAGCATGTCACCTTTTTACGTCCAAACTTTTTGGCGTACTCGAACGAGTAGCGGACGATCTTTTCCGAACCAGGACGCGAGATCAGCTTCAGGCACTCCTCGACCTGATCCGTCTGGCGATACTCAATGCCGGCGTATGTGTCCTCTTCGTTCTCACGCACGATGACGACATCCATCACGGGGTGCTTGGTCTGGACGAACGGGTGATACGAAACGCACGGCCGCACATTGGCATACAGCCCCATCGTCTTTCGCACAGCGACGTTGAGCGACGAGAAACCGCCGCCCTGAGGCGTCGTTATCGGCGCCTTGAGAAACACCTTGGTCCGCCGCAGCGTCTCCCACGATTCGGGTGCGATACCCGCCGAATTGCCCGACAGGTAAACCTTTTCACCGATCTCGATCGTCTCGATATCGAGCCGCGCACCGGCCTCTTTCAAAATATGCAGCGTCGCCGCCATGATCTCGGGCCCGATGCCGTCACCGTGTGCCACCGTAATAGGAACATTTGACATAGATTTATAAGATCTGCTTTTTGTAAAAACTAAATTACCGATGGGCTCGATTTTAACGAAATAGCTCGAACTGCGCAAAAAGCGGCGCGGTACGAGCGATAGGAGTGTCGCAATGCTTTTAACATCGGCTATACTCCCCAGCCAATGGCCCGCACCCTGGCCCGAAGTCTAAACCTATCAAGCTCCGGCTCTCCAAAGTTGGTTATGAACGAATGCAAGAATGGCCGACCCTTGAGACGTGGGACTTGGGACGTGGAACTATAAACCCCCGCCGGAGCGCGACAGTAATTTCTCACTAGTGCCTGAAAGATGTAAAATGGATTCGTATGTCTAAGGCAAAATTGACAGTAAAACAAACGGAGCAGCGGCTTCCCGCACTTGCAAAAGCCGCTACAGCATCTGCCTATAAACGTGCCCTGCGAGCAGGCAGTGTTGTCGTTTATCGAAACGGCGAACTTCGGCGAATTGAGGCCGGGGGTAAGAGCACTCTTGTGAAAAAGCTGGAACCCCGCACGCGAATCGATAAAGGTTCGCGATTCGAAATTAAATCGACAAAGGTGTGACTACTCCGCGGCTGAGAATGTTTGCCGGGCCAAATGGTTCCGGCAAAAGCACGATCAAGGCTTGGGTCGAAAAGAGCAACGCCAGCTTATTAGGGATATACATCAATCCTGATGATATCGAGCGAGATATCGCCGACTCGGGTTCGTTAAAGTTTGCAAACTATAAGATCGAGACTAACGCGAACGAGCTGTTCCTATTCTTGAACAATTCGACTCTTCTTAAAGAAAAAGGCCTTCTCGAAGAAATCCGCAAATTGACATTCGACAGGAACACTTTATTTTTTCAAAACATTTCTCTTAATTCATATTTTGTGTCCCCGGTCGCAGACTTCCTCCATATGCGGCTGATCCTGGCCCACAGATCATTCTCGTTCGAGACCGTTATGTCGCATCCAAACAAGGTTCACGTGTTGCAGCGCGCGCATGACGAGGGGTATAGGAATTACCTCTATTTTGTCGCTACAGAAGATCCCGACATCAATATCTCCCGCGTCAAAATTCGGGTTAGGGAAGGGGGGCATGATGTTCCCGAAAAAAAGATCCGTGAACGGTACCGCAGGTCTCTCAACAACCTCCTGGACGCGGTGAAGGCAAGCGACCGCGCGTACATTTTCGACAACTCAGGCGCGGAGGCCTTCCTGGTCGCCGAGATCACTGACGGAAAAGATATCGAAATAAAAAACTCAAATGTACCTGTATGGTTCTCTCGGCACGTATTAGATAAAGGGACCTAGTGCGTTAAGTCCATATCGCATATGTAAAAGGACCGAATCTTTTGCCCGCAAGACCCGGCCCATGGCCGCCTACGGCAAACTCCAATATGATGACATGACTCCGCTGGAGAGCGACCGCCAAAACCTCGGCCGTCTAATATGGTGAAACGCACGAAATAGAAGGGACGAGGTCATTCCACGGAAGGTACAAAAAGGGAGCAAGGCGCCTTGGATCGCGAAGGCACACACTCTATTCGGTCGCTTTTACGCGGGTTTGAATTAAAGAGTAGTATTGAAGTTGGTTATTTAATGGAGCGAAGGCGGGGGTGACATTATGGTTTTTATCGATATTCCTTATGCGGTTGAGAATGACAGGGTCGAGCGGGGGCTGATGGAGAAAGAGATCGGTGCGCTTGCGATCAGCGATGAGGCAAAGCGGGACACCCTCGCGGCTATCTATAATCGCAACCCTCGCGGAGTTGAGATCGAGGACATGGCGCAGGTGCGGCTGCTCGAGGGGACCCTGAGCAGGTTGGGCATTCCGTTCAGACAGTCGGAAGAGGATACGACTTACAGGTAAAACTTGGAACTGAGAATTGAGAATTGAGAATTGAAACCGGGAATTGAGAACTTAGACTTTCATCAGATAAACACGAATAGACGCAGATAAAGTATAAAGTCGCCTCTTCTTCCGCTGTCCCCAGACTCTTCAGACTCCCCAGACTCCCCCTTGGGACTTGAGGCTTGGGACTTAGGTTCCTCTTGCGCCCGATTATAACCACCGTTATAATACTCCAATGGCAAATACATTGAAGATCACTACAGTCGGCAACTCTGCTGGTATTGTTTTGCCGCGTGAGATCCTTGAGAGGCTGCGTGTGCAGAAGGGAGACACGCTGTATGCGCTTGAGACGCCCAACGGTATTGAGCTAACGCCGTATGATCCGGAGTTCGCTGAGCAGATGCAGATCGCCGAGAGGGTCATGGGCGAGGATCGTGATGCGCTTCGCAAATTGTCTAAATAGATGAAGTGGCTTCGCAGCGACACCGTTCTCGCGATTCACAAACTCCAGATCGCCGAACATGGCGGCGATGATGGAGTTCGTGATTTGGGTCTGCTCGACTCAGCTCTTGCCCGCCCCCTGAACATTGCGGCGTATGAGCCCACGGCCGATATTGCACGACTTGCCGCCGCCTACGCATTCGGGATCGCCAAAAACCACCCGTTCGTCGATGGAAACAAACGTACCGCTCTTGTCGCGGCGCGCACCTTTCTAGTTCTGAACGGCTTTCAACTCGATGCCACGCAGATGGAAAAATACATTACCTTCGTCGCCCTCGCCGACGGCACCCTGACCGAAGACGCCCTCGCCACCTGGCTCCGCGCACATATGTCCGCAGATTAGAGTGACGCCTTCTGGCGTTTCTTCACGTATCGTCATTCACCAGCCAAATGATCGAGATCTCGTCCTCAAGCATTTGAAATTCACGGTCCCCAGTCAGCAATGCGGCCCTCTGCTGTTTTGTGAGTGCGGCGGCGTAACAATCAGCGTATGAGATGCTGCCCTTGACCTTGAAAACCGCAGCCAACTTCGTAAGCTCCCAATCGGCGTCAATGAAGCGAACACCGATCTCCTCCAAGAGTCGAACGGTCCGGTCCGCTTCGCTCTGAGAGGTGCGCCGGGCAACGATGTACCAAACCTCGCCAGCATTCACAACGCTCATAAGCAATGGAATGCCCTCCTGCTGAGCATCGGCGATCGTGTCGGCTATCGTCTCGGAAGCCGGTTCGTCTTCGAGATAAGCCAGAACGGCCCAGGAATCCAAAACCACGGCCTTCGGTCGCTTCACAGCTCGCGTTCCTTCGCCTTCTCGGCCGACAGCTCTTTAAGCAGCCCCTTACCCCGCAACCGCCCTCGAAGGCTGTGAATGTACTCTCGCGTGATCGGCCTTAAAAGGATCTGACCATTTTCTTCATCGATCTCGATCTGTATGCGGGTACCCGTCTTGATCCCAAACCGGCGCCGAACCGAGGAAGGTATTACGATCTGGCCCTTCGTTGTAGCTGTTGTTTCTAAACTATTTACTGCCATGTCACCAAAGTATCACAAATTCCATTGGTAAGTCATTCTTTATATGTCCTACCTTATCAATGCGTCTTACCTTATTGACGGACGCGGACACTCCTGTTCGCAACACACACACACCAGATTTGGCCAAAACCTTTTTTAGGAATTCTGCAGCAGAGGAGATAGCATCATTCGTCCCTTGCACCCTTTGGTGAACTATCGTCGTCGGGATGCTCCGGACGCTATTTCATTTGTGGCCCTCAGCCACAAGAGATGACCTTTTCAGATCCTTCAATTAAGAGACGGGGCCAGTGTTTACGGGTGTTGCGGCGTGCGCGACCCAGCGGATGTGCGCGAGAAAGTCACTGTATCGTATGAAGGCCGCTTTGGACCGTTTGAAATGGTGACCGATGCGTGTGGATCGACCGTCATTTCATACGAAACAGCGACTGTTTCGTATGAAACTGCTGTGGGTTCGTAAGGATCATAGTTGATACCGTGCGTCGGCGGGGGTGTTTCGTATGATCGCGGGGTTTATTCGTACAATATGATCTTATTTTGTTGCATAGATGCAATACTGATTGCAGTGTGCAACACATTTGTGTTATGGTCTTTTTGGGAATGGCCCGGATCGGTGGGCGTTCCTCAAAAATAAGAAAAAAGGGAGGTGGAAACAGATGAATTTTAGAAATATAGGAGACGCCGAGTTGGCGGACTTTGCACGGAATGTGGCGGCGGCGCTGGCCGGGGGCGGTTTGCCCGCGCTCGATCCGGTGGTGAGGGCCGAGCTTGTGGCGGCGCTGGGGTCGCTGCCCGAGACGCTGTCGGGCCAGTCGCAGAGTGCGATGGCTGCCGAGGAAAAGCGTATGTCCGAGGTGAGCGAACGTAATGCGACAGGCGATGCGGTACGGACCGTGCTGGCCCGCGTTCGCCATTCGTTAAAGGCGGGACTCGCGTCGGGCGACCAATTTGCGCTGTGCGGATTCGATCAGCCAAGAAAACCGGTGAGGATATATATGGCGGCGGATCCCACGGAGATTAGCGCCGCGTGTTTTTCAAACGGCGAGAACCATATCAGGTTTACGGGCAACAATCGTTACGGCCATGTGATCTATCAGATCTGGCGGCGGGACTCGAAAGAGGGGCAGTGGCTGATGCATGCGACGACAAAGCGTCAGACGTTTATCGACACGCCGGTGCCTATAGGAAAGTACTATGAGTACAAGGTTCGCGCCGTCGCCGCCCTGTCAATGTCAAATTTTTCGGATAGGGCGGTGGTTTGGGAAGGCAGGTGATGGAAAAAAGCGGCGGTAGATGGATCGTAAAGATCCGCCTTCCGCCGCATATTGAGGTACTACTAACTGCTAATTAGTCACTCTAACCTCGATTTATCCGATCACCGGCGTCGCTGATGGCTTCGCCGACCGAATCGACTGCGTCGCCGACTCCGCGTTTGACTTCGCCCCAGGTCTCCTGAGTTTCGCCCTCGGCACGTTGGGCTTCGCCTTCGGCCTCGAGTTCGCGGTCGCCCGTAGCCTCACCCGCCGTGTCCTTTACCCAGCCCTTTGCCTTTTCCCATTTGCCTTCCATTTCGTC
>JBBQGO010000025.1:0-12605 GCA_038323125.1 Pyrinomonadales bacterium | reverse complement strand
AGCACAATAACCGCCTGCTTTGCGTGGCCGCCCACGTCCCGGCTTCGGTACTGGAGCCACCCAGCCATTGCGGGCAAGTTCCCGAGTAACGCACGAAACCGGCCGACTCAACCCCGCCGCAATTGCGGCAGGGCTGAGTCCTACCTGAAGATCAACTTGTATCTTTATCCGATCTCCAAGACTGAGATGTTTGTAGCTTTTTTTCATGCAACATTCTTTCATATTTATTTCCTCCTGAATGTTGCACTTGGAGTTTGAGCGCGGCTGGAGAAAAATCGTCTTCGCCGGACAGTAATTTGGCGATATTGGCGAGAAAAGGTCTGTAAATACGGGGCGCTTCGATCGTCTCAGTGCTTATTCTTTAACAGGGCTTTCACTTCAGCTTCAGTCAGGCCCAGGCGTGCCTTGAGGATGTCGAGATATTCGGCCGGTTGATAGAGAGGATAGTCCGTTCCGAAGACGATCCTGTCAAAACCGAGTCGACGTATATAAATCGCAAGTTCTTTGAATTGACCGTCGGTAAGTTTTCGAACGCCTTCGCTGTCCTTGTCGAGGGCGACCGCCGATATGTCGAATGTTATCTTGTGCTTACTGAGCCGCGGGTTGACGCGAAACTGCCAGCGAAATGCGTCGATCACGGCTTTTGTCCGCGCGTTAAATGCGCCCGACGTACCAAAATGAGCGATCCGCAAATTAATGGGCTTTAGGTCGTTGAGGATCGAATCAATTAGCAGATGTACATCCGGCCCACCAAAACGCCGTTGGCTGTTGTCGAAATGCAGCAGGATCGGCAGCTTGTTCGTCGCCGCAAATTCAAAGACCTTTTTCACCTTTGCCAGATGCTCCGGCACGGTCAGGTAAACCTGATTCGCGTTATGATGCAGTTTGATGCCGTCCATCTTAAGCTGCGTTCGACATCGCTCAAGCTCATCCAGAGCATAATCCCTCAGCGGATCAATGCTGCAAAATGCCCTTATTTCCCGAGGGTGCTTGTTCCTGGCGGCGGCGACATAACTGTTCTCGTTCTCGACCAGCTCACGTTCATTCTTAAATCCGCCAAACTCTTCTGACGAATAAACGTGCGCCATCGAGATAAGATCGATCCGCTTGACCGCTGTGTTCTTAAGAATCACGTCGATCTCAGAGTAATAGTCGTCCGGCCGCGAGAAAGGTATCCCGAGGCCCTTCCATATTTTTATCAGTTCAGGGTGAGGATATGGACATGGCCGTCAGCAGCTTCGGCCAGGTGTGTGTCAACCACTTGGCCGCTCCCCCAAGCGACAAACAACAGAAGCAGCAAGGATATCGAAAATGCTTTGATCATAGTTCCAAATGAAAACAAGAAATGCGGAATGTTATTCGCCCGACGTGTCCACTGTCAAGCGGATTGCAGGTAAGTATTTTGGTAGAATGATGAGTAAAGAGAGCTAAGTCGAGCGTGACTGGCAAGGTGTATAAGAATGAATTTTTCATCTGATCAAAATTTAAGAGACATCGCATTTAAGGTCGAGGACGGTGAGCGGCTCACTTTTGACGAGGGTATGGCGCTGTTTGCCAGCGAAGATCTGAATGCCCTCGGCAAACTCGCCGATCACGTCCGCCGCCGTAAACACGGCCGCGTCACCTATTACAACGTCAACCGCCATTTTAACCACACCAACATCTGCGTTGCCGATTGTAAGTTTTGCGGTTTTTATAAACGTGCCCGCGAGGTGGGGGCGTACACGCACTCGATCGACGAAGGCATCGCGATCGCCCGGACCGCCGTTGCCGAAGGTGCGACCGAACTGCACATCGTCGGCGGACTGAACAGCAAATTGCCGTTCGAATACTACACCGATCTTTTCTCATCGCTTAAAAAAGAGTTTCCCCGTCTGCACCTCAAAGCGCTGACGATGGTCGAGCTTGATTTTTTTGCAAGGTTCTACAAGATGTCGGACGAGGACGTGATCGCCAGGCTGCACGCGGCCGGCATGGACTCGTGCCCCGGCGGCGGCGCCGAGATCTTTGCCGAACCGACACGCTCCCGCATCTGCGACCACAAATGCGACGGCGACCGCTGGCTCGAACTTGCGGGCAAAGTTCACAAAGCCGGTCTCAAAACCAACGCCACCATGCTCTACGGCCACATCGAGACCATCGAGGACCGTATAGATCATTTCGTACGCCTCCGCGAGCAGCAGGATAAGACCGGCGGCTTTCAATGCTTCATCCCGCTCGCCTTTTACCCGAACGGCACGGCGTTGTCCTCGCTTCCCGGCCCCGACGCCATCGACAACCTAAAAACAATCGCCGTCTCGCGCCTGATGCTCGACAACTTTGACCACATCAAAGCCTACTGGGTTATGCTCGGCAAACAAACCGCCCAAACCGCCCTCCACTACGGCGCCAACGACCTCGACGGCACCATCACCGACGGCGGCGAACTAACCGAAGCCTACGCCGTAGAAAACGGCGAAGTAAAGATGACCAAACCGGAACTCGTCACAATGATCGAAAACGCGGGCTTCGAGGCTGTGGAAAGGGATACGGTCTATAACCGGGTGGAAAAAGTAGCAGCGTGAAAGTCAAAGATGTCATAAAATTGATTGAGAAGAATGGGTGGACCTTTGACCCGAACCAGAGGAAGCCATCGGCAGTTTCACCATTCGATCAAGTCGGGGACTGTGACGATTGCGGGAAAAGAAAGTGTGGATATGCCGATTGGAACCTTTAACAGCGTGTTGAAACAAGCAGGGCTGAAGAAATAGTTATGCGATACATGGTTGTATTAGAAAAAGGCGAGACGAGTTGGGGAGCCTACGTCCCTGACCTTCCCGGCTGCGTTGCTGTCGGCGAGACTGAGCAAGAAGTAAAACAGCTTATACAGGAAGCCATTGAGTTTCATTTGGAAGACTTAACCGAGTCAGGCGCCGTAATCCCGGTCCCTCTGTCAAAGAGTGATTACGTTGACGTTTTAGCAACGTAGGTCACAAACCGCCCTCTACTACATCGCCGACGACCTGGCCGGCACTATCACCGACGTCGGCAAATCATGATCGAGACGCCGGCTTCGAGACCGTGGAGGTAAACGGTTTCATAACCGTTTAGAGAAGGTGGCGGCGTAGGAAGGTGGGGAATGCAACGTTATCTAGAATCAACTGAGAATCTCATCGGCCTGTGGGATTTTGGCTGGCTCGAACATTCCGCAATCGAATTGCCGTCCGCTATTACCTGGCAAGCATTGGTAGCGTCCTATATTGACAGCGATTACTTCCAGACTTCTTTTTTGCCGCCGGACACGAGGGCTCCGGGAATTCACGGCCCGTTCAATCAGAATCAGATCCGTGTTGATGATTTTGAACTGCTTTCCGTCGACGAGTTCTATCAACGAATTCAAGTGATCAGGCAGCCTCAGGGATTTAGTGAACCCGCGGACGATGAACAGTGGCGACAGGTTGGTGATCTCCTCGCCAAGCTTCAGCCTGATTTTCAGTGGCTAATACAACTGCGCTTAAGCGAAGACGATGAAGACCGATTCCATGACGCGGGATTCGTGCTTGGGATCATCTTTCGAGAATTCCTTCTAGCTAATCCACAGTCTGAGCGAGCATATCGTCTTGTGTTTTCCTTGGACTAATGAGTTCATTCGTGGAAATGTCTTGTGACGCGAGCGCATTTCGGTTTAACGCAACCATCTTGTTGCGTGTTGTGCAACATGCTACACTTTTTTTTAGATGATAAGGTCGTTTCGGCACAAGGGACTTCGAAAGTTTTTCGAGACGGGGAACCGGGCCGGGATTCAACCGCATCATTCAAAACGGCTTAAGATGCAGCTAGCGGCCCTAGACACCGCTGGAACGATCCAGGATATGGACATCCCCGGGTTCGGGCTTCACCGCCTCAAGGGTGTCGATCAGGATCGATGGTCGATATTGGTCAATGGAAATTGGCGCATCACTTTTGAGTTTATTGACGGGCAGGCGTATGTCCTGGATTACGAGGATTATCACTAATGGCAATGCACAACCCACCACATCCGGGCGAGTTTATCGCGGCGGTCTATCTCGAACCTAACCAACTCAGCATGCGTGAACTTGCGGCCGCGATCGACGTCTCGCCTTCGACATTGAGCCGACTAATTAATGGGGCGACTTCGGTCAGCCCGGTTATGGCGCTTCGGCTATCAAAAGCTCTGGGTCGTTCACCCGAAAGCTGGCTCGCAATGCAGTCGAAATACGACCTCTGGCACGCGCGACATAAGGTGAAACTCGGAAAGATCTCCAAACTTCGACTTTCCGCGGCATAAATTTATGTAGGAGAAAGTTACGGCGTAATCATGGCAACTCGCTTCCCTGACATTTGGCTCGGAGAAAGACGGGGCCACTTGGCCGACTGGGTCACTCAACGTTGGGTTCAACTCACTGGCAGATCCGTCGATCTTGCAGAAGAAAACTGGCTCGAGGGCCCGATCGGAAATACAAACGAGATCGGCGAATCCTATTTTAAGGACTATCGTACGGCAAATGGTCAGAAGGACATCGGTCTGGTCGAAGATTTCGGATGCCTTCGAAGTGAGTTCTTCAGTCCCGATACTGTCGCGCCGCAGATCATCGATTTCTACGAAAACACCGCCGATTACGATCTCGATGTTTGGTCCCAATGGTCTGGCGTATTCAAACCTTTCGGTTGGCTGCTGAGTGGTATTTTTAGCCGTCGATTGCAACAGATGAATATGCCGATCTCGCCTCTTGACACCAGCAAGGGTATGACGAGCGAAGTAATTCCATTGATAGACATCCAGGGCGATCGTGTCGGTACAGGCTGGCTACGGAAACTGATAGCTACAGGCGAGGTGATCTACGTGGGGATCTATTCTCATTGTATCGCGCCGAAGATCGGCGGCGAGTGCATGAAGATAATTTTCCCGCTGCCGAACGGAAGCGCCACGGTCATCATGAAGCCAGAAGCCAAACAAGACGGCTCGCTCATGCTCGCATCCGTCGGGAATGAATTCGGTGATCCCGGATTTTATCTGATCGTTCGCAAAAAAGGTCATGGAGCGTGGATCAAATACCTCAAGAGCTTTACGGAAACAATTCATGTATATGTCAACAATGCGCGTGAAATCAGAGCGGATCATGTGATGAGACTTTTCGGCGCGACCTTTCTCCGCCTTCATTACCGAATGCGCAGGCGAACCGAAGCGGCATAAGTCGGGTTTGAGGTTGTGGAGGGTTTATAACCGCGTAGGTGTCAGTGATAAAATAATCTTGAGGTAATGAAGATGACGGTAAAAGAAGCAGTATTAGAAAAACTAGATGCAATGCCGGCCTTTCGGCAGAAGGAGGTCCTCGATTTAGTAGAGTTCCTTGAGGCAAAACAGTTGGTGCGTAAACCACGACGTTCGCTTAAGGGTAGCCTTGCTCATCTGAATATTAAATGGACCGAAGAGGATATGCGTGTGGCCCGCAATGAAATGTGGCGCGGCTATACAAAAGATACTGAGGGCGAAAAATAGTGTAGGAATGATATTGTAATCGACAGCAATATTGTTATTTGGTGGAATCTGGAACTGTTTTCGTGGCTTCGATCACCATTGTCGAACTAACATACTTGTCAGAAAAGTATAGAATTCCGGTCGATATGAGAGACAAACTCCGCGAAGCCCTTGAGGACGAATCAATATCCTTCCGTTTAGCGGAACTCGCTCGTGGAGTTGCGGACGACGTTCAGAGGATCGATCGTTCCATAGTCGGCGATATGCCCTACCGAATCATTGCGGCCACTGCATTACATCTCGGTCTGCCGCTGATAACAAGCGATGGCAATATTCAGAAGCTGACAAATGTTAAGACTATTTGATGAAAGATCGTCGCAAAGCGGTAAAAGTTCGATCCGCGGCGGCGCAAATTGACCACGAAGCGATGGATCCTCAAAATGATCCACCGCTCCGGATTTGAGGCGGTTAAGCGAGATACTGTTTATAACCGCGACGCAATGAAAGACAAGGATATCGACATGTCCGACATAGCGGAAGTGCTGCCCGAGATGTTTGCCTGGGCGGTCGTGCGCAACGGGCTTAAGAAAATTGCCAACAAACAACAGTTAACGCTCCGGTTGGATAGTGATGTACTGGAATGGTTCAAACGCCAGGGTCAGGGCTATCAGACTAAGATCAACACCCTTCTTCGTGTCTATATGGACGCACACAGGCATTAGCGATCGCGACTACTCGGTCAATCAACGAAGCGGTAGAAGTGCTTCACGATAGGTATGAACAAATCCAATACACACGATCAGCGAATCGCAAAGATGACGTTTGCCTCTGTTTATCCGCATTATCTTACAAAGGTGGAGAAGAAAGGCAGGACAAAAGACGAATTGCATCAGGTCATAGAGTGGTTGACCGGCTTCGATAACAAGAAGCTGGAAGAACTAATAGACGAAAACGTACCTTCCGAAACATTCTTTCAGCGTGCCTCGCTAAGCCCCAATGTGCACCTCATTACCGGAGTGATCTGCGGTTATCGTGTAGAGGAGATCGAAACTCCTTTGACGCAGCAGGTTCGGTACCTGGATAAGCTGGTTGACGAGTTGGCAAAGGGCAGGAAGATGGAAAAGATCTTGCGCAACTCGTAGGGCGTTGGAAAGGTTCGTCGCGGTGAACGAGAAACATTCCCGCGCGGCGGCAGTATGCGGCGGTGTTTGCCGGGACCCGGGCTCCGGCACACCGCGTTAGAAAATATTATGGCTCAGGATTCAAATAACCAATCAGAACTTGACGGCGTGGTCGGCTCGGCGGACCTCGTTACGTTTCAAACCGGTTCGGTCATCAGCCGCACCATTCTAAAGAAAGCGGCCGGGACGGTTACCGCGTTCGCGTTCGACGCGGGCGAGGGCCTAAGTGAACACACAACTCCGTTCGACGCTCTGATCATGGGCCTCGAGGGTGAAGCCGACATCACCATCTCCGGCATACCGCACCGTTTGAAAACAGGCGACATTCTTAAACTTCCCGCCGGCGAACCACATGCGGTGAAAGCAGTCACACCATTCAAAATGCTGCTAATTATGATCAAGGCTTAACGCTTGAGCAGCATGAATGAAACACGAGATATGAAAAAGTGTTAACGGCTTGCATGAGTTGGCATCATCCTGTTCGCCAGCGGCGACCGACGTTAAATCCCGGGGTTTAGCAAAGCGGAACCCCATGTTAAACCTTCAAGATCAGATCGATTCCTGAAGGGTCGCTCATTCCATAGTAGGCTATATTGGGTGTATATCTTTCTGGGATTGGAATGTTCTGAATAGCTTGAATAATGCCCGCCAAAACCTCATTAGCATCCTGCAGAGCGCGTACTCGGGCGAGCTGGCGGCAGCCTACGCCTATCGCGGACATTGGCGGTCGTTAAGGCCCTCACCCGAAAAAACCCACATTGAAAAGATCGAGAACGAAGAATGGCAGCATCGCGAAAATGTTGAGCGATGGATGTCGGAACTGAACGCTGCGCCTAACAAACTTCGCGAGGTGATTTTCTGGACCATCGGCCGAAGCCTCGGTGCGTCCTGCTACATCTCCGGCTGGTTTATGCCGATGTATTTCGCGGGTCGGCTCGAGAGTCAGAACGTGCAGGAATACATAGACGCCGCTGAATGCGCTCGTGAACTCAGCATGGACGACTGCGTCGCAGAGATGATGGAAATGTCCCGCGTCGAAGGCGAGCACGAAGAGTTTTTTAGCACAACCGTCCATGGCCATCGATTATTGCCGGTAATGAAAAGAGTGTTTGGCTGGAGCTAGAGTAGATAGATTTACTCGCTTAAACGGTAGCCGAAGAAAACGCCTTAAGGCGTCACTCTAACGACATTGGACGCTTCTTCAACCGTTAGAGTGACGCGTTTCTTTCGCGACGCGGCCAGTACAAGAAAACGCCTTTAAGACGTCACTCTAAACTTTTCGAAACCACTCGACAAACTTCGGTATGCCGTCCTGGATTTTTGTTTGCGGGTCATAGCCGAGGAGTTTTCTGGATTTTGTTATATCCGCAAATGTCGTCGGGACATCGCCGGGCTGCAGGGGTTCGCGGTCGATGATCGCCTGCATATCGAGGCTTATTTCCAACAGCCGGATCAACTCGGAGAGTTCGACCGTTTGCGATTCACCGAGGTTGAACACTTCGTACATCGAGTCTTCGTAATCGATCGCCGCACGCACACCCTGGATGATGTCGTCGATATAGGTATAGTCGCGGAGCATCGTGCCGTCGCCAAACATCTGTATCGGCTTGCCCTCTGTGATCAACTTAGAGAATTTGTGGATCGCGAGGTCCGGCCGTTGGCGGGCGCCGTAGACCGTAAAAAACCGGAGGCAAACGCAGCGGATGCCGTACAGATGAGTGTAGGTGTGACAGAGCAGTTCGCCCGCCGCCTTGGTCGCGGCATAGGGCGATATCGGCTGGTGTATGCGGTCGTCCTCATCGAACGGCACCTTGTTGTTGATACCATAAACGCTTGACGATGAGCCAAAGACAAACTGTTTGATGTCATGTTCGCGAGCAAGCTCGAGTAGGTTGAGCGTGCCGTTAATATTCGTCTCGGCATAGAGCTTCGGCTCTATAAGCGACGGCCTGACACCCGCCCGTGCAGCTAGGTGGACGATACAATCAAATCTGGCTTCAGAAAATAGGTCGGCCATTCGTCCTGCATCTCGTATGTCCGCCTCGACTAATCTATAGTCTGAGTGTTCAAGATGGCCGGCAATGTTTGCTCGCTTGATCGTTGGCGAATAAAAATCGTTGAGATCGTCAAGAACCGTTACGCTCCACACCCCTTCGCCTAGCAATCTATCGACCAGATGCGAACCTATAAAACCCGCACCGCCTGTGACTAATATCTCTTTTTTCATCAGTTACTTACGGACCGGCATTCGAATCAAAAATCGCCGACCGTAAATTAAAGGGTAGCTTTTTAGGGCAAAATATTCTATTCTGGAATGTACACTTCACCGCGAGCAGTATCCCAAATAAACCGATTTTCATCAGGAGTTTTAAAATGATAACGTATATATCCCATTTTGCCCACGTAGCACTACTGTTCACATTCTTTTTCGCATTCGCACCCGACGGCCATTCCCAAACAATGGACCGTATCGAGCGGGGCCGCATGAAGGACATGCTACGCATTGTAAAGAACGAAGTTAAGAAAAATTACTATGATCCCGAATTTCACGGAATCGATTTTGAAGATCGCTTCAAGGCCGCAGAAGAAAAATTGAATGCGGCCACAACTAGCTCTCAGTCGCTTGCCATCATCGCTCAGGTCCTGATCGATTTCAACGACTCTCATCTGTATTTTATTCCCCCTTCAACCAATTTAGTGGTCGAATATGGGTGGCGAAGTCGGGCGATCGGCGATAAGGTCATGGTCACGTTAGTAAAGCCGGGTAGCGATGCGGAGGCCAAGGGATTAAAACCGGGGGACCAGATCCTATCGGTAAGTGGATTTCGTCCTACCCGCAAAGAACTGTGGAAAGTCTTATATTTCTACAATGCGATCAGCAGACGGGACGGGCTAAACCTGACCGTGCTCAGTCCCGGTGCCGAGGCTCCGCGTGAACTCGTAATTAAGTCGCAGATGAAGACACAGCCGAGATCTATCGGATTTACCAGCTATTTCCGGTTGTTCGACGACTTTTACGATGAGGAGAATGACAAACATCGATTTGTGACCCTTGGCCCGGTCACCGTCTGGAAGATGCCATCTTTCGCTTTTGAACCGCCCCAGGCAGATGATCTTGTGGGCAGCAGGGTTAAAGGCACTGCATTGGTACTAGATCTACGCGGCAACGGCGGCGGTTATGTAAAAACGATGGAGGTTTTGACAAGCAACTTTTTTGATAAGGAATTAAAAGTAGCCGAACTTAAAGGGCGTAAGAAAATGGATCCGATAATCGCCAAAGACCGAGGTAAAGCACGATTTTCCGGTAAGCTCATTGTTTTGCTGGACAGCGCGTCGGGCTCAGCGTCGGAGATCTTTGCGCGTGTCATTCAGCTTGAAAAGCGAGGTACGGTTCTGGGCGACGTCTCGTCAGGATCCGTTATGCAGTCGAAAAATTATGAAGGAGATGTGGGCTCGGGAAATTCGATCGTTCCATTTGCCATGAGCATCACCAACGCCGACGTGATCATGTCGGATGGCAAGAGCCTGGAACATACCGGCGTAATTCCGGATGAACTGATGTTACCATCCGGTGAGGATTTAGCAGCCGGACGAGATCCGGTGATGGCAAGGGCGGTTGAATTAGCCGGCGGAAAGATATCACCAGAGGAAGCTGGAAAGCTCTTTAAGTATTACTGGAAAAAGGACTGATCTCGCAGCTGCTAATTTATAAACCTCTGCTTAGCATGAAACCGGTGCAGAATGTCCTCAAGAAAGCCTTCGTAGGTGAAGTTCTCGAGGTCATAGCCCGGTTTCAGTTTATACATAATGGGGAGTGCGATGCGCCATGCCATCCATAACCGCTGACGTTCGGTCAGGTCCCAGCGGCGGCGTAGAAAGCTTTCGACCACCTCAACTTCTCTTTCGCTCAATAAACTCAAGTTCGCAGTTACACCGGTCGGTTTTTGAACCCGGGTAAAGGCGGAGTCCGTCAACCGCGTTGAAAAGGTTTCGGCAAATGTGGGAGCGTCATCCGTGCGTTCGCGGACAACTACCGTACCCGCAAAAATGTCACCCACACGCTGGTCGCGGCCGCTCAGAAATATGACGATCAAACCGATGGAATAGATCGGAATGATAAAGCCCGGCGCTGCGTCGCAGACCCGCAGCAGGTTGCGTGCGATCGCCTCCCACAAGGTGAGCGGCCGGCCGTCCTCGCGGATCACCCTCAATCGTAGTAACCGCTTTCCGGGCGTCTGCCCATTCCATAGCCATTCGAACAGTATGAAATAAAGAGCAAATATCAGAAATAGCACGATTATCAGGATCGCGATCGTCCATTTGGGCATTTCCATTAACATTCGGTCGGGTGTGTCCACGACCTCAGATGAGCTGATACCCGCAAGGCTGAGAAAGAACCACGCCATCAAAAAGATCGAGAGATACTGTATAAAGTGGTCGATCGCCACCGCCAGGAACCGGTTGCCGATCGAGGCGAGGGCAAACTCCAGCGGCACCCTCTCGGGCGTCTCGATGATCAGCGTCTCTTCGGTCTCGATTATATGTCGCTCCATGGCCGAGGCTTATTATTCCGACTATCAGCTTCGATTGCAAGGCAATTGCTTGTCAACGCCGATTCCCGTTCTCTATACTAAACTTCAAGGTAATGTGCTTTGGGAGCGAGTTAAAAAGTGAAAACTGAACTACATCGTGAAAACCTATCGGTAGACGGACTACGCTTCGCACTCGTCGTTAGCCGTTGGAATACCGAGCTGACATCGCGACTCGAAAAGGGTGCGTTGGATGCGTTGGCCGGATGCGGAGTGGACCCGGGCTCGATCGATATTTTTGGGGTTCCCGGTGCGTTCGAACTCCCGCTGGCGTGCCTAAAAGCTGCCGAAAGGGGTATATATGACGCCGTAATAGCCCTCGGGGTAGTTATCCGAGGCGATACGCCGCATTTTGAATACGTCGCAGGCCAGGCGGCAAGCGGAGTGATGCAGGCTTCGCTTCAAACCGGTATTCCTGTGCTTTTCGGCGTGATAACGGCTGATACAACCGAACAAGCCGAAGCACGAGCCGGCGAAAAAGCCGATAATAAGGGGTACGAAGCGGCGCTGTCCGCGATCGAGATGGTAAACTTATTACGGGAAATGGGTTCAGCAAGAGATCAAGGTTGGGGCGATAAGGTTTTTCCGCATGTCGTTTGATAAAGCAGAAAAGAGTTCTGGCACAAGGCATAAGGCACGTGAATGTGCACTTCAGATGCTTTTTGCGTCAGACCTGGTTCATGGTGACTGCGAGGAGCTGACCAATAACTATTGGAAAGAGCTGGGAGACACCAGTATTGATGATAAAACACGTGATTTTGCCAACAGCCTCGCCTGTGGAACGATCGATAACCGCGATCTGATCGACGATCGCATCCGTACCCGTGCCCAACATTGGCGGATCGAACGTATGGCCATTGTGGATCGCAACGTGCTCCGCCTTGCCGTCTATGAGTTTCTGTATCAGGACACGCCCGGCACGGTAGCGATCAATGAGGCACTTGAAGTCGCCCGCCGCTTTTCGACCTACGAGGCCACACAGTTTATAAACGGCATTCTCGACGCGATAAAACAGGACATCGAATCTGATCATAACGACGACGGTCCCCCAGAGCTATCTCAAGCCTTATCGACGTGACCCCCAACTCCGATCACAAGAAAAAAACGCCGCTCGTAACCGCCGTGTTGATCTTGATACTGCTGGTATCAGCGGCAAATGTGCAGAAGCTGCCAGGCAAGATCCGCGGTTACACGGTTTACGACGCCAATATAGCCGTTACAGGAGCAGCGGACCATAGCCCATCCGAAGCGGGTTACAGGGCAAATGTAAAGCTCGGCCACCCCACCATCACCGGCATCGGCCTGTCCGGTATAAAGTTCGAGATCGGTGCCGAGTTTAAATCAGGCGATCAAAGG
>JBBQGO010000024.1:0-12780 GCA_038323125.1 Pyrinomonadales bacterium | reverse complement strand
CCGCCTGCCCCTTGCAGAAGCCCGTCTCTAAGGACGGACTTCTGAATCACTGACGTGCGGGCTTGGGGACTACGGGTTTCTGCACCTGTGTCTTCTGAACCTCAGGCATGATACGCATTATGCGGTCGTCGTCTTTTGCGGGTGAGCCGCGGCCGTCGCGGTTTGATGTCGAGAAATAGATGAAGCCATCGGGCCCTTCGGACATTTCGCGGATGCGGCCGTATTTACCGTCGAGCAGCTTCTCCTCGCGGACCACGTTTCTTCCATCCAATACGACCCGCATGATCAGCCGGCTGCGGAGGCATCCGAAAAAGAAGTTTTCTTTGAATGCGGGAAGGGCACCGCCGTTATAGAACATTGCACTGGCCGGTGCACACGCCGGTGAGTATTCGAGCAGAGGCGATACCATGCCCGCGCGTGTTTGCCTGTGATGTATTTCGGCCCAACCGTAGTTCTTACCGGCCTCGACGATATTGGCTTGATCGCCGCCCGAGCCTTTGCCTTCGAATGTACTGGGGCCATGTTCGGTTTGAAACATCAGCCCCGAACCGGGCTGCCATGCGAGGCCCTGTGCGTTTCTGTGCCCGTACGACCATATCTCAGGCCTCGCACCGGGAGTTTTGATAAAGGGGTTATCGGGCGGTACCGTGCCGTCGTCGTTAAGCCTGAGCGTCTTGCCTGCCAATGAGTTGAGCTTCTGAGCGAGGTCCCAATCGGTCGAATCACCGGTCGTCACATACAATTTGCCGTCCGGCCCGAACCGCGCACGCATGCCGGCGTGGTTTGGTGCACCTGGAATATTCTCGATGATCACTGTGGGTTCACTGAACGATCGGTTAGCGTAACGATATCGAACGACCTTTACGTGCCGGCCGTCCTTGTTATATGAGTAGGCCAGGTACACGAAATTGTTTCGTGCGTGATCGGGATGCAGGCTTATGTCCATCAAACCGCTTTCGCTCGATGGCTCGACATCAGGCACGGTATAGACAGGCTCAGGCCGCAGCTTTCCGCCCTCGACCAGGCGGACGCGGCCCGGACGTTCCGTCACTAACAGATCGCCATTCGGCAGCCACGCGAATCCCCACGGAACTTCGAGTCCCGTGACAAACGTCTCAACCCGAAACTTAGTCTGATCGTCACTCGTTTGAAAAGATTGGTCAGTTTCTGCCGGAGCGGCGTTCGAACAAGCGAACGCCGCAATGGCAGTCAAAAGCATTAAAAACATCTGTCTCATTCCCCGTAGTTTTGATACCTTGATGGTTTGATCACACGTCAATCAACCGATGCCGCGTCGATCGCCGGGGCCGCTAAAATTGTCGCCTTAGGCGGAGTCACTACACGGTTAGTCAATTTCATCTTCTCCTGTTCTTCCTTGGTCGGGATCCGCCACAGATACAATGTCGATCCTTCAACATTGATAGTCTTTTCGGGTTCCCAATCGCCCATCGAGAATGCATGTGAAACCACACGCGTGCCCGGCCTGAGCTGCTCCCACAAAATGGGACGGAGACGGAGATTTACGTGCGAGAGAAGGTAAAGTGTTACCACCGTCGCCTCTCTGAAATCGGTTTTGAACAAGTCCTGGTTCTTGAATTTAACCTTATGGGAAACTTTTGCCGCTTTGGCGTTTTTGATCGCCTCATTTACAAGCGCGGCGTTGATATCGATCCCGACTCCGCGGGCACCATACTTTTTAGCTGCGGTGATGGGTATGCGGCCGTCACCGCTGCCCAGATCGTATAGGATGTCCGTACTCTTGACCTCGCCCAGCTTGAGCATTGCCTCAACCTTGGCATGGCTGGTCGGTACATAAGGGACATCCGGCAAGTTTGACGAAGCTATGTCATCCTGTGCGACTGCCCCCGTTATGGCAAATGCCAACACGAGCCCCAATTTTAAAATATTTCTTCCGATCATAATTACCTCCCTGATGGTTCATTAACATTTAGCTGCAAAACTATTTCTTCTCCGGAACACGCCAAAAGTACACATAGTGGTCAACGCCGTCCGCTGTCGTGATCTTTTGGTTCTTTTCCGCCTTCCAATCGCCCATATCGTAATTATGCGATACGACGCGCGTACCCGGCTTCATATCCAGGATCGCTGGCCGGAGCTTGAGATTGACGTCGGGCAGCAGATACAGAGTAACGACCGTGGCTTCGCTAAAATCCTCCTTGAAGATATCGCCCTCGATGAACTTCACCTTGTCCTGTACTTTTTCCTTGGCGGCGTTCTTGTTGGCCTCCTCGATGCGGACAGGGTTCAGATCGATCCCTACGCCGCGAGTTCCAAATCGTTTGGCCGCTGTAATCGGTATACGGCCGTCGCCCGATCCGAGGTCGTAAAGCACATCGTCGCCCTTCACACCCGCCATCGTCAACATGGCGTCGACGACCGACTCGGGTGTCGGAACATAAGGCACGTCGAGTTCAGGACCCGTCGTTCTTGCGTCCGGCGAAGTCTCAACGGCCGGGACAGCGGCGCTCGCGCTGTTATTAGCCGTTCGAGTTGTGTTATTCGCCGCAGTGTTCGTGGTGCTTACCTCCGGAGAACATCCCGTAAGCAGAACCGCCATGGCCAGCACGGCTGAACAACTAATATGCAGAAATTTCATCTTCGTTTCTCCTTATATCTTCCTTTTTCATCAAGGTTTCAAATGTTGGCAATAACGCCAGGATAATGGCCCCGAGGGCCAAAACGGCGACTCCGACAAGCGAGCCCAGCCCAGTGTACATAAGACTAGAATACAATAAATATAAGCTGGTAAGACAAAATACGATAGGCGTTACCGGATACATAGGCACGCGGAATGGCCGCTCGGCATCGGGTTCCTTTCGCCTCAACACTATAAGCGAGATACCGACCATCAAAAAGAAAAACCAGAAGACGGGAGCCGTGTAATCAACGATCGATTTGATGCCCTCGCGGGTCCATATGCTAAGCCCGACCAATGCCATCGCTATTACTCCCTGAACGATAAACGCATTGATGGGTGAATCGGAACGGTCGTTCCAGTGTCCCAAAATGCGAAAGACTCTAAAATCACGTCCGAGGGCATAGTTGGTCCGTGCTCCGGTAAAGATGGTTGCGTTGGCGGACGTGAGCGCCGCGATCGCGATCATAACGCCGATGACCCATGCGGCTCCGTTACCAAACGTCATCCGCATGACATCACCCGCAACGGCTTTCGATCCGGCAACTCCGCCCAGGCCGAGGACGTTAAGGTAGGCGGCGTTAACGAGTACGTAAAGGGCCGTAATAATAAAGATCCCGAGGATGAGAGCCTTTGCGATCTGTTTGCGTCCCCGTTTCATCTCAGATGAGATGTACGCGGCTTCGTTCCATCCGCCAAAGGTAAGCAGAACAAAGACCATTGCCAGGCCAAGGGTGGTGACGCCCGGCCCGGCCTCGCCGGAGACGACGGCCGCTGAACCCTCAGGTGCGAATAACAGGCCGGCAGCGATGATCGTCAAGACCCCCAATATCTGTAGACCGGTAAGCACCTTTTGGATCCCGGACCCAAATTGGATACCGATGATATTGATGACAGTAAGTACCGCGATCACGAGGCCGGCGTAGATCATGGGCGAATAGGGGCCAAGGCTGTAGATCTGCGTGGCGTAGTCACCGAAGATAAAGGACAGGATAGCAACCGAGCCGGTCTGGATCACGCTCATACGTGCCCAGGCGAACAGGAATGAGAGCTTATCGCCGAACGCCCGTTTCAAAAAGTGATAATCACCACCGGCACTCGGGAAAGCTGATGCGAGTTCTGCGTAACAGAGGGCTCCGAAAAGCGAGATGAACCCGCCGAGGACCCAGATCAAAATGAACGTGGTGCCCGAAGCGGTGTTAGCAGCGACCAAAGACGGAAAGCTGAAGATGCCGGCGCCGACGACAATGCCGACTATGATAGCCACGGCATCATACATGCTCAGGACTGGCCGGGGACCCTCGGTAACCAGGGGCTCGATCGAAATGACCTCGTTTCCCAGTGAACCCGTCGTGTTAGATTTTGCCACGTATGTTGACGTCTCCGTTGCAACAAGCCTCGATGCCGCGGAGTCTGAGCCATTAAAAAGCTCTATTTAAGCGTTTGATGCAGAAACTGACACTTCGGATACTTCCTGGAGGACCTCACCTGAATCAGCCCTGGAAACATTTCTTGCGATGTCCGCGAGGGAAACGATCCCGACACATTTACCGCCGGCATCAACGACCGGCACTCGCCTGATCTGGTTTTCTTCCATGACCTCATAACACCGGTCGAGCGTGTCGTCCGGCCCAACAGAGACTATGGGGCTGCTCATGCAATCTGCTACCGTCATCTCGAGCGGGTTCAGTCCTTTGCCGATCGTCCGGCACACGATGTCCCGGTCGGTCACGACACCGACCGGAATACATGCGTCGAGGTCATCCACCACCGGGATCTCGCCGCAATCAAAATCGATCATCAGTTTTACTGCTTTTTCCAGCGAATCCTGCGGTGCACAACACGCCGGATCTTTAGTCATAATTTCTTTTACCTGCATAATAGTACCTCCTAACGAAACTTGGATAAGTTGCTGAGTTCGCCGTCCGCCCCCATCAGGCGTCAGGCAAGATTCTTCTGATGCGGATACCGTCTTTGACCGGGTTACTTGTGTAATTCTTCTTCTATAGCCTTGATCATCTCCAGATGCTTTAGAAGGGTGGGCAGGGTCTTTGCGGCAAATGCTTTTACCTCGGCGTCGGCGCCGCTGTCGGCCTGACGTTTAAAAGCGGTCACTGTCGATTCATGATCACGGACCATCTGATCTACGTATTCCTTGTCAAAATCCCCAGGCGACGATGCCTTCATCGACTCCATTGAATCTTTATAGGACCCAAGATCGGTTGGAAGTGTGACGTTCTTTTTGCCTGCGAGCGCCTTCAACTCGGTATTCACTTTAGAGTGGTCGTCAGCCATCATCTGGCCAAACTTTTTTATTTCAGCATTCTTGCTCTTCTGAGCGGCGAGTTTGCCCATTTCGACATCAACCATACCGCCGCGGGCCGCGTTGATGAGAAAATCCGCCGGGCTGTCGGTTGTCACGCTCGTGACGGTGTTGGCCACTGTATTAACCGCATTACCGGCGGTGTTCATCGTTGAGTTGACGGCTGAGCGATTTGTATTCGCGGTGTTCACTGAGATATTTGTGTCACCGCCGCACGCACCGGCGACAATCACTCCTGCTCCCGCAACGATAGTTAATAATATAGTTCTGGACATAGTTTTTTCTCCCTTTTAGGCAACCCGAATTGATATCGGCCAATAATAAAACAAATAGTACGCACCGACTGTTGGGCGCCATACATTCGGCGATGTGTGTTGATTGGTCATGCTTTGTCTTTGAGTTTACAAAGGAATTTGCTTTTTTCGAATTGCCGGTTTTCTTTCGTTATCGCGTTTACAGATCGATATTGATAAAATGCGTATGCAAAAACGTTTTCAGGGGAGCCGTTCGGCTGAGAGTCTGCCATTGAGCAGAGACCCTAAAAACCTGATGCGGATAATACCGACGAAGGGAGAAAAACAATGGATCAGAAGTCAGCAGTCAGTAGTCAGGGGTCAGTAGAAAAGACAATCGACCAGGTGAAATTGCCCGCCTCGCGTAAGACTTATGTCGAGTCGAACGGCGATAGCCTTAATCAAAATAAGCACAATTTAAGAGTGCCGTTTCGCGAGATCGCTCTGTCATCGTCACGAGAAATGGACGGAACGATGGCGGAGAACGCGCCGGTTCGAGTTTATGACACAAGCGGTGTTTGGACCGATCCCGATGTGAAATGCGATGTGCGCGAGGGCCTGCCCGCGCTCCGGCGCGAGTGGATAGTCGGACGGGGCGATGTCGAGGAATATGAGGGCCGCAAGATACTGCCTCAGGACAACGGCTATCTGACAAAAGGCGCTGAGGACCTGGCGATCAAAAAGCAGCCTGACGGCTGGGCACTGCACGAGTTTCCCGGGCTCAGGCGTGCCCCGCTCAGGGCACAGAGCGGTAAATGCGTTACCCAGATGCATTACGCGCGGCAGGGCATCATCACGCCCGAAATGGAGTATGTCGCCATTCGCGAAAACCTCGGCCGACGCCGGATCGTGGATACCCTCATCCGCTCCGAGCGTGACGACCGAAGCTCGCTGAACCACCAGCACAAGGGTGAGTCGTTCGGCGCCTCGATACCTGAGTATGTGACACCCGAGTTTGTCCGCGACGAAGTAGCCCGCGGCCGTGCCATCATACCCAACAACATCAATCACCCCGAGAGCGAACCGATGGCCATCGGCCGCAACTTCCTGGTCAAGATCAATGCCAATATCGGCAACTCCGCTATCGCCTCGTCGATCGAGGAAGAGGTTGAGAAGATGCGCTGGTCGACACTGTGGGGAGCCGATACGGTTATGGACCTCTCGACCGGCAAGAACATACACGCGACGCGCGAATGGATATTGCGAAACTCGCCTGTGCCGATCGGGACCGTGCCTATCTATCAGGCACTCGAAAAGGTCAACGGCAAGGCCGAGGACCTGACCTGGGAGATCTTTCGCGACACGCTGATCGAACAGGCCGAGCAGGGCGTAGATTACTTCACTATCCACGCGGGCGTGCGTCTGCCGTATATACCGATGACGGCAAAACGGACAACCGGCATCGTCAGCCGCGGCGGCTCGATCATGGCCAAATGGTGTCTGTCGCACCATGAGGAGAGTTTCCTGTATACGCGATTCAGGGAGATTTGCGAGATCATGCGGACGTACGACGTCGCGTTCTCGTTAGGTGACGGCCTGCGTCCCGGTTCGATCGCGGACGCAAATGACGAGGCACAGTTTGCCGAACTCGACACGCTCGGCGAGCTCACAAAGATCGCGTGGGAGATGGATTGCCAGACGATGATCGAGGGACCCGGCCACGTGCCGATGCACCTGATCAAAGAGAATATGGACAAGCAGCTCGAGATATGCGGCGAGGCGCCGTTCTACACCCTAGGGCCGCTAACGACCGACATCGCGCCCGGCTATGACCACATTACGAGCGGCATCGGCGCGGCGATGATCGGGTGGTTCGGTACGGCGATGCTATGCTACGTCACCCCCAAGGAACACCTCGGCCTGCCCAACAAACAGGACGTCAAGGAAGGCGTGATAACCTACAAGCTCGCCGCTCACGCCGCGGACCTTGCCAAAGGACATCCCGGCGCGCAGTATCGCGACAACGCTCTCTCAAAAGCGCGTTTCGAGTTTCGCTGGGAAGACCAATTCAACCTTGGCCTCGACCCCGAAAAGGCAAAAGAGTTTCACGACGAAACGCTGCCCGCCGAGGGCGCCAAGCTCGCCCACTTCTGCTCAATGTGCGGTCCGCACTTCTGTTCAATGAAGATCACGCAGGACGTCCGTGAATATGCGAAGGAGCACGGCGTGGAAGAAGAGAAAGCCCTCGCTGCCGGTATGAGCGAAAAGGCCGCCGAGTTCAAAGCCACTGGATCGGAGATCTATCACGGCCCTGATGGCCGCGGCGGAGGAGATCACCATTGAGCCAGTCAGCGATTGATGAAAGCGTTGTAGGCGCTGATGGCTATAGGGCTTTCGAATAGTGCGGTGTGTCCGCCATTGGCAATCTCGGCGAATTGGCGGTCCTGACACGTCGTACAGTCGGTCATTTGCTGCTTAAAGGTTGGCCACGAAAACAATTGAATTGGTGAATCCTGCAATCCCTGAACGAAAAGGATGTCGGATCTATGGCCTTCCGTAAAGTTCAGCAGCGATCTTGCCATATAGGCCGCAGGGTTATTAGCTGTTGATCCATAGGTCTGTCTCAAAAGAGTGCAAACAGCGCTTTGCGGGACCTGGCCAGCTTCTTCGAGTCCGCACCGATAAACGAGATTCAACGGTCCCGGAGCATTTGCGATCACGCCGTCTGTCGCGTGCATGGTGTTTAATCTGGTGACAATATATCCGCCCTGTGAATGACCGATCAGGAAGATCTTCCTGACCTTCTTTTTCAACACTTTTCTCGTTCTTTCTTTTACCCAAAGCAAAGCAGCTTCTGCTTCGAGAATACTATCCCCCATCAGGCGGCCTTCCTGAGGATAAGCCACGCTAACGATCATCATGTCGTTCCGTCCGGTGATCTCCTTAACCCTGTTCAAAGTATTCATTGCCGCAGGAAGGATCTGATCGTTTGTCACAACCGTTCCGTGAAAAGCAACTAAGACATCCACGAAAGTGTTTACAGGTTTATCAATGACAACATCCACGCTTACGTTGTTGTAGGTAATTCTCCTAACTTCTTGCGCACTATGAGAAATGTCAAAAAGCAGAATGCTAAAAAGAGTTAAGAATAAAAACAGAAATTTGGCTCTCATAATTTGAGTCTATAGGTTTATTACTTTAACTAAGACGCGGACAGTTCGAAAAAGGTCCAAAGATCTTGTGGATCTGAAGTGGATTCAGTCCAATTACGACCTGTGGCACGCCCGACGCAAGGTCAAGTTCGGGTCAGGCCGCACACCTATGTCGCGATAAAAAGGTAAGGTCGCGAGAAGCGGATCGGCCCGTTAACCGTAGCCGTGGTTGACACCGTGTCCGCAGGGTAAATAAACTTCCAACGTGAATCCAAACCCAACTGCTATCGACCCCGTGGGCGGCACCAACGCGTCACCGTTCTCGGAGCGTCAGTCCGCGCACTGGGACATCCGCAACGCACCGAAGAATTATGCGGCTCTCGTACTAACACATGGGGCAACAGCGCTTTTTTCACTCGCTTCGGTATGGCTGATAACGAAGCGGCTCGGGCCGGATGGCTATGGCGGTATTATCGCGTTCATCGCCGGATCGCAGTTGGTCCAAATATTTATCAATTGGTCATCTACAGCCCTGGCCCGCTTTGGCATCGAAGAATTCGTTAAAACAGGTAAGATCACGCGCTCGTTCTGGTCTCGATCGTTTATATTCTTTCCAAACCTCTTACTCATTCTTCTCACCGGCAGCCTATGGCTTTCGCCGCTTGCCGGGGCTCTTTCGATACCGACGCAGATAGTCTGGTTGATCGCCGTTCATATACTGACCTCTGCTATTTGGCTGCACATACAGTTCGGGCTCCAAGGTGTAAAGATGCTCCGCCTGCAAGGGATCTTGCTGACAGCAGAACGGGTTATCATCTTTGCGGGGATACTGAGTTTGATCGCCGTTGGGGCGGTCTCGATCGAGAACTTGCTTTGGTGCTACATCATTCCGCCCGTGGTCTTATCGGCGGTAGGGATTGTCGTGCTGCGTCCCTTCGTCGGGGTGCGGGATATCTACGATCCGGTGCAGTTCAAACGAATGATGATGTTCTCATTGCCCCTCATACCATTTGCGATCGTCGGATATCTCTCGACCAGCCATCTGGATGCGTTTTTCATCACTCGCTATCTTTCGACCCGAGATTTGGGTGTATACGCTATCGCGGCGCAGATCTATGGAATGACACTTCAATTGCCGATTCTCGCAAACACTGTTTTGCTGTCGATGTTCGTTAGTCTCGAAACGCGTAGTGAAAGGCGATCGGTGCAAAGGTTCCTTCAGGACGTGCTGCCGTCAGCGACTCTGATCTGGAGCGGGGCATGCGTCGGTATAGCGGCTCTCGGTTCAATGTTGATCCCGCTCGTATTCGGGCCCGAATTTAACGCATCGACGTCTCCACTTTTTGTTTTGCTCTTGAGCAGTGCGATAGGAGCACCGCTCTACTTCGGCTACTCGGCGTTCTCGCACGCTATATCGGCGAGCTATGTTTCGACGATCGCTTCGATACTTGCGGCGATCGTCAACTTTTCGCTCAACATGGTTCTTATACCGCGCTACGGTATGGTTGGCTGTGCTATCGCGACATTTTTTTCGGTGGCGGTCTGCTGTGCGGTGGTTATCGTCCTATGCCATCGTCATATAGAGGTGCCTATTCGCAATCTGCTCATCTCGGTTTTTCCCATAGCCGTCGCACTGGCAGCGGTTACGCTGGTTAGCTCGTTAGTCATCGCAGTAATGATTTTTGGTGTGGCAGGGGCGTTTGCCGCCTGGATGCTGCGAGAGCCCATAAAAGCGTCCCGAGCCTTGATCTATAAAGGTATCGCAACTACATCGAACTGAGTTTTTAGGTACTTGCTTGAGGTGGTCACGGCGTCCCCATTCTCGGCATGCGTCAGAGCGTAATCTTGGTTTAGTAAGAAATTGATCAATTCAGAAGCCGAAGAACCTTGTTCCGTTAGATATTCATCCGTGACCTCGACAAAGAGCTTTGGTTTGAATTTTTGGAGAGACTTGATAGCACCTTTTAGAACGTTCATTTCGAAACCCTCCACATCGATCTTTATCAGATCAATTTTTTTAAGCGCTTCATCGTCTACGAAATCGTCGAGCGTTATGACATCGACCGAGGTCTCATCCGAACCCGGAGATGCCGAAGACGAAATACGGTTCATGCCTTCGTTGCCGTCCTGAGGTGAGAACATCGATAGGGTCGTCGCTTCGCTGCCGAGCGCTTTGTTGATCAGGCTTAGATTGCTGAAGCAGTTGAGCGCAGCATTCTCTTGTAGTTTTCTGAAGTTTGCCGGGAAAGGTTCAAACGCGAATACCTTACCCGCATCGCCGACCATCCTGGCGGCGTTAAGCGATACTTCACCCAGATTGGCTCCGATATCTAAAACGGTGTCACCCGGATGAATGAGAGAATAAAGACGCTGACGCGACGCAAATTGAAAGCCCCAAAACGCATACCAACCGACGAGATCACTAAGATCTACACTATAATTGATACCATTAACGGTCGTTCGTCTTATTGCCTTCGATCGGTGGTGAACATGCTTAGGCGGTATCTTGCTAATTAAACCGCCGTAGTGAGTGCGGGTCGTAAACATCTGTAAGATATTTTCTATTGTAGGGTTAAACAGCGGTGTGCGTAGGGCCCTTAGCACCATTGCCTTGATCGAAGTATTCGCAGCCGCACCAGCCGTCTCTTTGTTTCCAGTTGACGCCATTATGTGTGAGCATGAGGTAGGCCAAGGCCTTTAGTCAAAATATGAAGGTGTTGATCTGTGCGGAGAATGATCATTCAATTCCGAGACGCTATTGGGAAACCTCAGTACCATTCTTGCGCGATCACGGTATCGAAGTTCATTTCGCGACTATTCAAAACCGGGAAACTCTTCATGAAATATTTGAGAGCTCTGGGATATCTTCGACAGCTTTCGGGGCAATGCGAGCGGCTGATTATCCGAAGGTGACGGCACGGCTGAGTACTCTGATCCGAAAAGAGAGATTCGATATCATACACGCATCTGAGGCGATCGCAGCAACTCTCAGTGGGCTATCTTGTTTGGCGATCCCGCACGCCAGGAGCATCTTCCACTATCACCACGTCCGTCTGACGGGAAAGCAGCGCGTGCTGAGCCGCGTGGGAAGCCGACTTGCTGATCTGGTCATGAACGTTTCCGTCTCGTCGCAAGTCGGAGCGATGAAGTTCGACAATGTGCGGCGCGATAAAACATGCGTCGCTTACAACGGTACGCAAGGACTAAGGTCAGTGTCTGAACAAGAACTCGAAAAGGCCCGGCGCGATCTGGCCATTGGTGCAGAGGATCGGATCATAACCATTGTAGCTCGGCTGAGAGAGGAAAAAGGCCACCGTACCTTATTTGCGGCAATGGGGTTGCTCGCACGCTCTCTCGGCGAGAAGCTTCACCTGATCGTGGTGGGCGACGGGCCGGACAGAGCAGATCTGGAAGGCATAGCGAGATCAATATCAGATGTTTCTATCCATTTTGTAGGCAGCCAGGACGATGTAGCTCCCTGGGTTGCTCTGGCAGATGTTGTGGCCGTGCCGAGTCATATCGAGGCCTTTGGCCTTGCAGCCGTAGAGGCAATGTCGTGCGGCAAACCGGTGGTCGCGTCACGCGTGGGTGGTTTGACGGAGATCATCGAAGAGAGGGTGAGTGGTTTACTTGTGGAACCTTGTAACGCAGCCGACTTGGCGGCGGCTATAAAAGAGATATTGGCCAAGCCGGAACTGGCCGTGCAATTGGGCAAGAATGCCCGCCAGCGCTATCTGCAGACATTTACTTTAGAAAGAATGGTTGAAAGCTGGATCGCCTGTTACTCAAGTGTTACAAGGGTTAAGAAGTAAGCCCGGCCGTATCGCCGTTTGGCCCCCGGCACATTCATGTTCAAGCCCAAAGTTCAGATCGCCGGCCGAAGTTTAGGGTCACTCCAGGCTCTGCGTGGGATCGCGGCTGTGCTGGTTCTGCTCTTTCACATCACCGTGAATTTAAAGACAAACTACTCAGTGAACTTTTTGAATGGGTTCTTTGAGTTTGGTAACTCCGGCGTTGAGATCTTTTTTGTACTGAGCGGTTTTATTATCTCGTACACATCTGCACAACTGATCGCCTCGGGAGAGCTGAGAAAGTATGTCGTCAAGAGATTGGCAAGGGTCTACCCCATCTACTGGATCGTTATTACGGCATTTTTGATACCGGCCGTTGTGTTTGGACTCCACGGTGGATTTCAGCCATCTCCGTCAAACCTTATCTCTACGTACTTACTATTACCTTTTCACCCGATGGTGAACGGCGTAAGCTGGTCTCTGAGTTACGAGATATATTTCTACCTGCTCTTCGCACTACTTATTGTAAGCCGCAAATTTTTTGTTTTGCTTACGGCTGTGCTGGTCGGGGTGATCGCTCAGATCGCAGGCGCATTGACATTTGCTAACCCTCTATTTGGAGATT
>JBBQGO010000023.1:0-12815 GCA_038323125.1 Pyrinomonadales bacterium | reverse complement strand
AACCGTCCCTTTTCCCCTTCCTTCAAGATCGCAACGATCTGCGTCTCGCTAAACTTTGACCTCTTCATCGTTTTCCTCCATCCTCCTATGATGTCAGAAAATCTCTATTTCTAAACTGTGCACTTTTAGGGGTAGCTTACGAATGCCCAGCCGTGCGACATGGAAAGCAAATAATTTCTTCGTCATTTCCCATTGCTCGGTCCTTCCAACACTTCGGTCCTTGTAAGTTCTATGCCTCAGCGTGCCGCCGCGTTCGCGCTTAATTGTGTTGATGATCTTGGAAACCTGGGTCGGAGAGAGCTTCTCATGCATCTTTTGTACAAAATATTCCTCGATAGAATCGGTATCTAAATGGAGCATCGACATAAACGCACGGGTCGCCCCGCATTGTTTTGCGCGTTCGAGTAAGCCGGGTATGTCGGACTCGTTGTAGCCCGGAATGACAGGTGCTATACCGATGCCGACCTCGATCCCGGCGTCAGCAACGGTACGCATCGCTCGAAAGCGCGCTTCCGGTACTGGCGTGTAGGGTTCGAAAGGATTTGATCTCTCTTTCGTAAGAAATGGAAGCGAGAAGAACACGGTGATCTTGTCGAGTTTCTTAAAAATATCGATATCACGCGTAACAAGCGGACTTTTGGTTATTACCCCAACCGGCACGCGAAACTCGGCACAAACCTCGAGGCATTTACGCGTAAGTTCGTAGCTCGCTTCAAGCGGCAGGTATGGGTCTGTCGCGAATGAAAAATCGAGATGCGGCATCTTGTCACGGGTTTTCTTCAGTTCCTGCCTTAGTATCTGCGGGGCGTTGGGCTTTACGACGATCTTCGTTTCAAAGTCGGTCCCGGCACCGTAACCGAGATACTCGTGATATTGGCGTGCAAAGCAATATGTACAACCGTGCACACATCCGCGATAGCAATTGACCGTGTAACGCCAACCTCCTTCCCAGTCTGACGCAAACGCCTTGGTTATAATTTTCTTTGTAGCGGTCTCCTCGAAGATCTCTAGCTTTGTCGGCGGCGGCTCACCCACATATTCAGCAGAGTATTTATTGTAAGGATTAGGCGGGTTCGTGATGTGTCGCACACATGCAACACTAATGCATCTGTGCCGACAAATCAAAACTTTAGTTAAGAGTCGAACGTCTTTTGCATCAAAAGGTCGGTTTGCGGATCGGAACCCAGGACGAACGTATGTTTTCCGACGAGGTGAAATCCATTTTTTTCGTAAAACCGCTGGGCCCGCGGGTTGTATTCCCAGACGCCGAGCCACATCGCGTCGTGGCCGTCGTTGCGTGCTCGGTCAAAGCAGGCATTCATCAGCTGCTGGCCGACACCTTTTCCGAGATGTTCCTGATGGGAATATAAGCGGCCTAGTTCGATCGGTCGATCAGCGACGATGCCGTCCTCAAAGCTGGCGCCGACGAGTTTGGCATAGCCGGCGGCCTTGCCGTCCAGTTCGGCGATGAGAAAGATCGTCCTCGGATCGGACAACTCTGCCGTGATCTGCTCGAGACTGAATGCGAGACGCATGTATTGGGCAATATCACTGGGCGCATTTTTGGGATGGTGTGCGAAAGCGTCCCAAAACGTAGAGTAAGAGAGGTCGGTGAGCAGCCGTGCGTCATCGATCGTGGCCTGGCGAATGTTGATCTGATCAGACACGAAAAAGGAAATTCTCCATTACGAAAACTTTTCGCAAGCGAAACCGAACCGGGCTTTCAACAATTGAGATCGCTTTGAGGCTTTCCATACGAGAGAGAAAAAGCGGCTTGCGGCACGGTGGAACATCGGCAAGCCACGACGGTATCTGGATCTGAAGTTCGTCACACAACGTCTCTATCACGCCCGCCAGAACGGCATCCTTTTCCTCATCGCCCAGTTGAAATGGTTCGCTGATGGCACGCGGGTCTTTGTGATACCTAAAATCGTCAACGAAATCCATTAGCGGTATCTTCCACCATCTGGGGTCGTCAAGAAATCCTTGTTTTGTCTCTATAGCGGTGATCACTGCTTAAAAAAATGTTCGAGCCAAAGAATTGTTGCCGGCTTTACCTGTTTTTGCGGATAGTACTCCGAAACTATTGCCAAAACGTCGGATGATGTTTTCAGATCAAGTCGTTCGATCAAAAAGGCCGCATCACTTTCATCTTCAGTATCAGTTCTGAGGGCAAGCATTTTCATTGCAAGCAAATAATCCGGGTCCGGTACAGTAACTATCAGGTTCGAAAAATCGAACAGAACTTGCCTTTTGTGCTTCACGACAAACATTTTGACGGCAAAATTAAGCCAATCAAGGTTTAAGTTGTATCTTTCCGCGATGCGGTGCGATGCATTTCTAATCTCTTTGACGGGTTCGAAAATAGCGTCCACATCTTTCGTTGCCGGGCGCGCCTTGAATGCCAAACACATCACCGCGCCGCCATACAACGAAACTTCGCCCTTGATATCCATCAGGCGAAGTTCGTCATTTAGCTCTGTCAGGTATTTTGTGATCTCATCGGCGGTCATTATTCTTGATTGGATCCCAGTCTCTACCGGTCCCGGTTTCTTCTATTTCATTATCAGCTTGGCGATCGTCTGGAGCTGCATATTGGACGTGCCTTCGTAGATGGCGCCGATCTTTGAGTCGCGCCAGAACTTTTCGACCGGATAGTCTTTGACGTAGCCGTAGCCGCCGTATAGTTCGATGGCGACGGATGACACTTTTTCGGCGACCCGCGATGAGTATAGTTTTGCGATGGCGGCTTCCTTAAGAAAGGGTTGGCCGGCGTCTTTTCGGCGGGCGGCGTTGTAGACCAACAGGCGGGCTGCTTCGATCTCGACGGCCATCTCGGCGAGTTGAAACTGGACGGCCTGAAAGCTGTTGAGCGACTGGCCAAACTGCTCGCGTTCCTTTGTGTAGCCAAGAGCGGCCTCGAACGCACCTTGCGCGATGCCGACCATCTGGGCCCCGATACCAATGCGGCCCTCGTTTAGCGTTTCGATCGAGACCTTATAGCCCTTGCCGACCTCGCCGAGGACGTTCTCTTTTGGCACTATGCAGTTGTCGAGGACAAGCTCCGTCGTGCTCGAGGCCCGGATGCCGAGCTTGTCTTCTTTCTTGCCAACAGAGAAGCCGTCAAACTGTTTCTCAACTATGAAAGCGGTGATCCCCTTATACCCTGCCTCAGGATCGACAGTGGCAAAGAGCACAAAGATCTCGGCTTCGTTGCCGTTGGTTATCCATAGCTTTTGCCCGTTGAGTTCGTAATGGTCACCTTTGTCTACCGCACGTGTTTTTAGTGCAAACGCATCCGAACCGGAGCCTGCCTCGGAGAGAGCATATGCACCGACGCGGCCCTCTGCGAGTTGGGGCATATACTTTTTCTTCTGCTCATCGGTTGCCCAACGCATGAACGCATTGGTGACAAGGGTGTTGTGAACATCAACAAAGACCGAAACCGACGCGTCGACGCGGGCCAACTCCTCGATCGCCAGAATAGCGTTGAAGATGGTCGAACCCGCACCCCCATACTCTTCCGGCGACTCGATCGCCATCAGGCCGAGCTCGAAACACTGGTTTATAAGACCTCCATCGAGCTTGCTGTTGTGCTCCATCGACTCGACCAGCGGCCGCACCTCACCCTCTGCAAATTCGCGGACGGAGGCACGGAACAATTCTTCCTCTTCGGACAGGACGGTTAGGCCCGCGTTTGATAAAGCGGCTCCAGCGGCAGTGCTCATAGTATTTTTCCTTTGGGGTTTTGTTATTAAGTTTCGATAAAATAACATTCTAGTCAAGCCCCAAGGCAAAGGCAACAGAGTGGATCCCGCAACAGAAACCGCAAATATCTCCCAAACGAATTTTACCCGACTGAAACTGGCCGCCGTGATTCTCACGATCTTCGGCATTGCCCTATTCAGCTATTTTATCTACGCCGTAGGTTTCCGAGAGATACTCGACGGCATCGCGCGGTTTGGCTTTGCCGGGTTTGCGGTGATCCTGGTTATTTATTTCACACGCATCTGCACCCGGGCGTACGCGTGGAAACTTTCGGTCTATGAACCTTATTCTCTAACTATTAAGGATACGATCCCCGCCGTTGTGATCGGCGAGGCTATGAGCAGCACGATCCCGGTTGGCATTTTGGTCAGCGGTACCTCGAAGGCGTTGGCGGTGCGCAGAAAGATCCCGCTGGTTGCCGGGCTATCGTCGATCGCTACTGAAAATCTGTTTTACAGCCTGGTCACGAGTATCTTTCTCATCGGTGGGGCCGTTGTACTGCTTGGCAATTTTGCGGTGGATGAGACACTGATCGTGACCATCTACGCCATGGTCGGGATTCTGATAGTACTAGTGTCAACCGGTATCTTGATGGTCATCCGGCAGTGGCACTTTGCGAGCGAAACGTGTGAATGGCTTTATCAAAAAGGGTTTTTGAGAAAGGTGCTCGAAAATGGCCGAATGCACGTCAGGCTATTCGAAAACCTGATCTACGGTTTTTACAGACAGCACCCGCGGCGTTTCTTACCGATCTGCCTGCTGCAGGCGGCGTACCATATCCTCGGGATCTGCGAGGTCTGGTTCATACTCAGCCGCTTGAGCGACTCGTTCCCGACCATTATGTCGGCATTTCTCCTGGAGTCAGTCAGCCGCCTGATCGCGATACTATTCAAGCTGATCCCGTTCGTCATCGGTGTGGATGAAGCAGGAGCACAGTTCGTGGGCGAAACCGTCGCCCTCGCCGCGGGTGTGGGTGTCACCATTGCCATTATCCGGAAGGGTAGGATGTTGTTTTGGACACTGGTCGGTATGGCTCTGATAATAAAACGCGGGCTCTCGCTCCGTGACGTTCTGCGAACGCATCGGCGGCCATAGTTTCCGCGGCCTGAAACTTTCTGCTGCCTGCCCCGTAAAAGCCATGGCCTCGGAATAGCTGGTATGCGGATCGCTCTTCGACTCCGTCAAATCCAAATTTACAGGTATTATTAGGAATATGAAAAACATACGTGCCCTGTTATTGCTCCTGTTTGTTTTCCCGCTCCTGGCCGGTGCTCAATCCCTTGACGTTAAGATTAAGGAGATCGATGATTACGCCAATCGCGTGATCCAGACCTTTAAGGGGCCGGGGATGGCCATCGCGGTCGTCAAGGACGATAAACCCGTCCTCGTCAAAGGGTACGGCGTCCGCGAGCTCGGCAAAACCGATCCCGTCGACGAGAACACATTGTTTGCGATCGCCTCAAATTCAAAGGCATTTACGACGGCGAGCCTTGCGATACTGGTCGATGAAAAGAAACTGGACTGGAACGACAAGGTCTCGAAATACCTGCCTGACTTTCAAATGTACGACCCGTGGGTGACCAGCGAATTGACGATCCGCGACCTTGTGACGCACCGCGTCGGGCTCGACACATTTAGCGGCGACCTGTTGTGGTACGACACAACATACTCGACCGATGAGATGCTGCGGCGCGTCCGGTATCTGAAACCGGTGTCGAGTTTTCGAACTCAGTTCGGATATCAGAATTTAATGTATGTCGCCGCCGGCCGCGTCATAGAAAAAGTATCGGGTATGTCGTGGGCGCAATTTGTACAGACCCGCATCCTGACACCGATCGGTATGAGCCGCACGACCACCAGCGTCCGCGATATGAAGGACAATTTTGCCCTGCCGCACAATGAGTCGGGCGGAACACTCCGTTCGCTGCCCGTCGGCTATCTCGACGACGCCATCGGTGCGGTCAGGCTAAATTCGTCAGCCGCCGACATGGCAAAATGGGTTCGTCTGCAATTAGGCGGTGGCACGATCGACGGCAAAACCATCTTTTCGGCGGATCAGGGTTGGGCTATGCATCAGCCTTATCTGATCAACCAGATGGGGGCCGGTACGGCCAAGGCAAATCCGCCGCGGCTTTTCAACGGGGTAGCTATGGGGTGGTTCGTCTATGACTATAACGGACGCAAGATCATCAATCACAGCGGCGGCCTCGACGGAATGTTGTCCTATACCGTTCTCATCCCCGGTGAGAACGCCGGTTTTTCGGTGCTGACCAATAGTGAAAGTCCGGGTTTTGCGATCATGATGAACAAGATACTCGACGTTTTGGCCGGTGCTCCTGAGCGCGACTTGATCGGCCTCGCCCTCAAGCGTGACGCCGACAACAAAGCCGCAAAAGTTAAAAAGACGGCCGAGGTCGACGCCACTCGCAAACCAAACACAAAGCCGTCGCTGGCGACCGCCGATTACGCGGGGACCTACTCGAGCGATATGTATGGCGACGTAACTGTGGCCGAAGAGAACGGCAAGCTGGTAATGCGTCTCGTGCCCGCTCCCAATTTCGTCGCTGATCTGGAGCATTGGCATTTTGATACCTTTCAGATCAGGTGGCGCCCGAGCGTCAAATACAATTTTCCGCGAGGATGGGTTAGCTTTACCCTGGATAAGAACGCCAAGACCGACAAATTGATCATCGATCAGCCGAACAATGACTTTTGGTTTTACGAGCTGGACCTAAAGCGGACGAAATGACGTCTTAACGAGTACAAGACAACGACGAGTTGAGTATTTCGGCTAGCCGTGTATCAACGGTTTACCCTGTTAAGGCTCGACAAAATAAGGGCTATGTGTCAGAATTCCTTTTCGATAACACATCGATACAGACGACCAGTTTAAGGAGACGATTGCAATAGATGTCAGAAGAAGCAGTACAGGCCGCAGAAGAGCCGCAGGAAGCGGCGGCACCGGCTGAGGAAAAAGCCGAGACCGCAGCACAGGTTGAAGAAGCGCCGGCGGAAGAAGCGCCGGTCAATCCGGAAGACGTTTCTTACCAGGCGGTGGAAAAAGAAGGTAACGTAACAGCGATATGGGAAATGCAGGGCCAGAAGCACCTGCGGACCATCGATCCGCGTTCAAACGAGGGCAAACAGATCCTCGCCCTTTTCGAAACCGCCGGTTAAACCGGATCGCGGACCCTTTTGTCCGCCTTTTTCGTGATCAAGTCATATCAGTGGCTCAGGGATCCATGCCGTGATGCGTGGATCTTTGTGTTTTTATCGCACCGGCTGGGCGTCCCTATGTCCAGGAATAAGAGCGAGTATCGGATGTTCATCACCGTCTAACGTCCTCCCGTCAAACTCCGCAACCTTTACAACACCCAGACCGGTCGATGTCAGGAAAATCGAGTCTGCATCGTGCAGAGCCTCAATTCCGCTACTGGCCTCGACACACTCAAGATTCTCCAGAACGAACTCTCGCGTCGTCCCGGCAAGGCAGCCGGTCGCAAGGCCGGGCGTATACAATTCTTTGTCCTTTAACCAAAATACATTGGCCATACACGCGGACGTAACTTCACCCCGCTCGTTAATTCGTATGGCTTCGTCAAGCCCTCGCCCTTTAGCCTCTTTATAGGCCATAAGGTGTTCGAGATAACTGCATGATTTGATCCCGGCGAGCGGAGAGGTCGAGTTGACGAGATGCGGAGAAACCGTCAGGCGGAATTTTTCAGAAACGGGACGCATCTCGGAGGTCATTATCAGAAGGCTCGTTTTCCGATCGATCTTGTACGGCCACATGGCCGACGCAGATTCGTCGATAAATGTAACGCGAGCACGGCCTTCACTTACCTTGGTCTTTGCCACGATCGCATAAAAATTATTCAGGACGGTTGTTTCCGGAAATCCTAACAGATCGATGCCTAGCTTTACGGCGTCGGTTTCCAATCGCTTCCAATGCTTTTCCCATAAGACCGGCTTGTTATTATGGATGGCGATCGTCGTAAAAATGCCTTTTCCATATAGTGCGCCCCCGGAAGTTCCAATTACCAGGGCATCGGACGGAACAAGAATCTGGCCATTCAGCGAAACAAACATTGATCAAACATTATGCATCTAACTTCGTGGTTTTGACGTATTCTATAGTCGGCTTCGATCGCTGAAATGAGATCATCCATTCTTTGTCTTACATTTGCTCTGATAATAACCTCAGCCGCTTGCAGAAGCGAACTTACCGGCTACGGAGAGATTCGCCCGCGTGCGATCGGGGTCAAGGAAAGAGTTGAAATTCCACCGCTGGCCGAAATAATGCCGGAAACCGTTCGTAAGGTGCTGGAGAGTGCGAACGAGCAAACCAAACAAACGCCGAACTACACGCAAGAATATTTTGTGATCCCATATCCGAATGGTGACGTTCCCATTGAAACGGGTGCCTGCACTGACGTGATCATTCGCGGCTTTCGTAACGCAGGAATAGACCTGCAAAAACAAGTTCACGAAGATATGGCCACAAACTTCTCTGCGTACCCCAAGAAATGGGGACTAACAAAACCCGATACGAATATCGATCATCGCCGCGTACCCAATCTTCAAAACTTTTTTAAGCGAAAGGGGAGATCGCTTTCAGTCTCGTCCAAAGCGGACGATTATAAGCCCGGCGACGTTGTAACATGGAATCTGGATGGAAAGGGCATGACCCACATCGGCATCGTTTCGAATATTAGAAATGAAAAGACCCGCCGCTATTTGATAATCCACAACATCGGCCAGGGCACGAAAGCCGAGGACAGGCTTTTCGACTGGAAGATCACCGGGCACTTCAGATATTTTTAACTACTGTATCGTTGTTCTTCATTGCATCGAGCGTCCGTCACGGTTCGATACGAGCCGCAGTTTCGTCCCTCGCATTGATCCGCCCCTTTTTATCACGGCAAAACTCACTCACGAGTTCGACGAACACATCGGTTTTTTCTTCCGGAGGTACGTGTCCGCAGTCGTTTAATATTACAAAACGCGAATTGAGCATCTCCTGGTGCAGCTTGTGCCCGTTCTTGATCGGGACTACGGTGTCCTGATCCCCCCAGATTATGAGGGTTGGATGATTGATTAGATGTGCGTCCTGTTCCAAGCGGTTGGCGTCCCAGGCACGCGAAGTTGCAAGCAGGCTGCGGTGGCCGTCGGCGGCATTGAGCGGACGGCGTACCGAGGCGATGCGGTCCGGTGTGATCAGATGATGATTCGCCTTGGCAAGCGTTCCATGCATTCGCCGGCGAAGAAATAGCTTGCTGTCGGCCAGAAAAGGCGTCAGGACCTCGCCCACGCCGCGTATCGAGGCGAGCCGCAAGACGGGATGGTTCTTCGCGTCGTCGTTACAGACGGCATCCACCAGAACGAGCTTTTCGACCCTCGCCGTGTAGTCGAGAGCGAGGTTGAGGGCAACGGCCCCACCATACGAACTGCCGACAATGGTCGCCCGCCCTATACCAAGCGTATCCATCAATCGCGAGATCATGCGGGCCTGTGACTGGATCGAGTAATCGAACCACGAGGGCTTTTCCGAGTAACCAAACCCGATCAGATCGGCGGCGATAACGTGAAACCCGGCATCCGCCAGCATCGGTGCGGCCGTCTTCCAGACGTAAACCGAGGCGGTGTAACCGTGTATCAGTATGACAGGCGGCTTTGCCGGGTCGCCGAACTCCTGGTAATGGACCCGTGAGCCATCGACATTAACAAAATGCGATTGCTCAGAGTGCGCGACCTGATCTGCCACGTCGTCCCATACAACGCTTGCGGCACGTGTGAGCAGTTTAACAGCGACCGCCGCACCCACTGCACCTCCAAAAGCTAACGCGATATTTCTTTTCTTCATTGGCTTCGTCCTACGCGTCATTCTATATCAAAACGACTTTTGGCTGCACTGTATTTTCATCGGCTTTGAAATACCCGATGCCGATCAGCGAGCCTTTGGCGTCAATCATTTGCAGCGGTTCGCCATCGATGAACGCAGTTTCATAAACACGTGTCGACATGCCGTTGCGTGTCTTGGCGACTCGTTCATCGGGTACGACGAACACAGGCAAGTGCGAAACGGCTTCACGAATCGGTACCAGGGCAGACGCCAGGGCGGGCAACGCCTCCAATCGCTCAAGCGTGAGGCCCTGCTCAATAGTGAACTTGCCCGCACGTGTCCGCCTTAGCTCCTCAAGATGGGCACCTGTACCCACTACACGCCCGATGTCCTCTGCCAGCGTGCGGATGTACGTCCCGGCAGAGCAAACCACCCGGAGGCCCATGTTCCAGGTCCCGGACCGCAAGTCCCATGTTCCTGCCCCCATATTTTCTGAGTTTTGGACACCAACGATCTCTAGTTCTTTGATGTGAACGCGGATACTCTTCCTCTCGATCGTTTCACCCTTTCGGGCATGTTCATAGAGCCTTTTACCGTCTATTTTCTTTGCGGAATACATCGGCGGCACCTGCTCGATCTCACCGCGAAAGGATGAAAACACATCTTCCCAATTGGTACCGGTCAGATGCTCTCCGATCTCATCACTCGGCACTCCGCTCTCCTCACCCCTCACTCCCGTCAAGTCCCCTGTGTCGGTCTCAAAACCGAATCGTACGAGGGCCTCGTACTCCTTTTCATCTTTGTCGAGGAACTGGGCTAGCCGTGTCGTCTGTCCAACGAGTATTACCATCACACCGGTCGCAAACGGGTCCAGCGTGCCGGTGTGGCCGACACGTTTTGTTTTAAGAATGCGGCGGACGCGCGACACCACGTCATGAGAGGTTATGCCCGCGGGCTTGTCTATTATGAGGATTCCGTCCACGGTTTTGCAGCAAGTCAGATCAAGGGAAAGAGAAACTTAAGGACCTCGGGAAACCTCGCCGCCCACGCAGACTCCTCGTGGCGTGCGTCCGGTATCTCAAAGTATGCGAGATCTGCACCGTTCTTCCAACCAATTGCGAGCAGCATCTCTTTCAGCGCCCGTACCTGGTGCTTGATCCGCGGACCCTCTCGCTTTCCGATGTCGAGCCATATCCGCAGCGGCAGCCGCTCAGACAGCAATGCAGCGTCGCGGATTATCTGATTGTTTGCCCACCACGCCGACGGTGACATTACTGCAAGACGGCTGAAGACGTCCGGACGCTTAAGCCCGAGATACAGCGAGACCAGTGCCCCAAGCCACACCGCCGAACGCATCCTCCGGCCGGACCAGATTTTGGCCATCGTTCATATACAGTACCGGGTAACGGCGCTCCGGCTGTTCGGCGTAGCCTGGTGGCACATAAACCAGCACGTTTCTGGCATAACCAAGGTGACTCGAGCCAAAGTTCTCATGCATTCTGATCTGGTCCAGTAACATACAGGAGTTACATTAGCTGTTAGCGACGCCACTTATCAAATTACGCCCACACGCACACGGGGTGAACAGTTTATCTATATAATCGGACTCAATGTTTGGAAATAGGCGAAAGCGGTCCGCAAACGATGAACCGGCCGGCATCAAAGACCCTGAGCGGGCCCGAACCCGTACGATGAATCGGGCGGTAAAGCTGCTTGCCGCCAAGCCGCGCTCGATCCGCGAGCTGCGTGAACGGCTGTTGGAAAAACAGTGGACGAATGAGGAGATCGTCGACCGCGTGGTCGAAAAGCTGAAAGAGTATAAATACCTTGACGACGAACAATACGCGCGTGACCTCGCCGTGTCGAAGCTGCGTCAAAAGCCCCAGGGCAAACGCCGGCTTCAGCAAACGATGGCTCAGCGAAAACTGGACAAAGAGACTGTCGAGGCCGCGATAGCCGAGGCATTTGAAAAGCTGCCCGAGGAAGTACTCATTGAACAGGTAATAGCCAAACGGTTGCGAACACGGGGAACGCCCGAAACACGTGAGGACAAGAAAAAGTTCTACGATCATCTGCTAAGGCTGGGTTTCGGCTATGATCTTATCCGCGAGAAAATGGATGCAGCTGCCAAAGTTAGGTTGGATGATGACGAGCAAGATCAATTACAATAACCGGCGGTTCCGGGCATTCTCCAATTCTGACACCGGCGAGGTCGGGGCGGGTACGGTGTTTCATTACCGACAGGCGGGCGACGTGGTATGGGCCGAATACTCGGGCGGCGAGATCGTTCGCGGCCACCTGATAGCAATCTGCGGAGATGACGGAGTGCTGGATATGCGATACCAACATATCAACATCCGCGGAGAGTTGATGACCGGTATTTGCGTATCGACACCAGAGTTCGTGGATGACGGCCGCCTGCGACTGCACGAAACGTGGCAATGGACATCCGGCACTCAAGCGTCAGGAGAGTCTGTTCTTGAGGAATTTTAGCCTCCGGGCTTTCGTTTGGGGGTCATCGCTTCGCCCTTCTGACATTGTCGGTTCGCGCAAACCTCCGGCCATTCTAACTTTTTTGAATCCATTTCCTGCGCCACCGCGAAAACTACTACAAAGGCAGACAAACCTTTTTTAGAAATTACTTAGATAAAGGGAGAACATTAAATGAAATTATTTTTAGGACTTGTAGTATTAACAATTGGTGTAGCCTTCGGAACGCCGGTTTCCGCACAGAATTCAATGAAATCGGACGGCAACCCGATGGTTGGCGGCGCAGCGATGTATAAAACAAAAGACATCATCGACAATGCCGTTAATTCGAAAGATCATACGACGCTCGTAGCAGCCGTTCAGGCGGCAGGCCTCGTCGATACATTAAAGAGCGCGGGACCCTTCACAGTTTTTGCACCAGTGAATGGGGCCTTTGCCAAGCTGCCGGCCGGTACGGTCGACACTCTGCTCAAGCCGGAGAATAAGTCGATGCTCTCGGGTATCCTGACCTACCACGTCGTGGCCGGTAATATGGACTCGAAAGCTATCGCAAAAGCTATCAAAAAGGGCAAGGGCATGGCGACCCTTACGACAGTTGCGGGCGGTAAGCTGACCGCGAAGATGCAGGGAAAGAACCTGATCCTGACTGATGAAAAGGGCGGAACCTCGATGGTGACCATCGCTGACGTTCGCCAGTCGAACGGTGTCATTCACG
>JBBQGO010000022.1:0-12983 GCA_038323125.1 Pyrinomonadales bacterium | reverse complement strand
CCGTCTGGCTACTACAGGTTCCTGAACCTCCCGGCAGGCACTACCTATACGATAACGGCCTCAGACAAGCTATTTACATTTGCCTCACCCATAACGCTTACGACCGATCAGGACCGCGACGATCTGATCTTCTTCGGGATGTTTTAAGTCGCGACTTAGCCTAGTTCCCAACCGCTCGGCGGGCCAACACGATGACCCCGTTCATACGGGTGGGTCTTTCACAATGCACGGTCGGTACACCTTATTTAACTACCCTCTTCATTAATATATGGCTGGAATCGCTGTAAGACGTGTCTTAATAAGTCCAACAATTACAACACTTATGTTTTGTGGCAGATTTTATTAATGGATATGCCGCGTCGCGTACTTTAAGTAACAGATCGGACAGGACCATTTGCATATGTCAGCAATATGGTCGCGGAGCGGACTCTGTAACTCAATAGACTAAGAACTCGGAACAAAGGCCAGTGTAGTTCTTTAGTGCAAACTGTGTCGCATCGACCACACGATTGGCTTTTCAGGGCAACACTAGCATACAAGGGATCGCCTGGACTTAATTTGGGTTAATATATTTTGATGACCTCTCGAAAAATGAACTGGCAGATCTGGGCGGGCTTTGTGCTCAGCCTGTTTGCATTTATCAGCTATCCGCTGATATTTGCAAACTGGGCGGAGACACGCGACTTTCCATGGGCGAACCTGGCATTGTTCTTGGTTGCGTTTGTGATCTTGTTTGTGGGCGTCAAACGGGCCTTCGGCCCCGGGCGAACGTGGTTGTCAAAGTCGGCGGGGGTTGTCCTCGCTTCGATCGGGGTCCTGTCGTTTGGCCTGTTTATATTTACGGCTTTTGTGGTTGCGACGTGGCTGCCTGAGTCCGGGGCAGCTCCGCAAGCGGGTCGGCAAGCTCCGAATTTTACATTGACAGATCAAAACGGACGCCGCGTGTCGGTTTCCGAGTTGCTAAGTACTCCGATCGAGTCACAGGCGGGTAGCGTTCCGGCCCATCCCACAAGCGTCTTGCTGATCTTCTATAGAGGGTATTGGTGACCGTCCTGCATCTCCGAGTTGCGGGGAATAGAACAGAATTTAAACAGGTTTCATAAAGCCGGGGTCCGCCCGGTGGCGATCAGTGTGGATAGCCCTGAGGTGTCGCTCGACCTTGCCCGAAAGAACGGATTCACCTTTACCCTTCTTTCCGACCCGAACGCAGAAGCGATACGCGCCTACGACCTGCTCCACGCCGGCGCCGGAGAAGATGGCCGCGATATCGCACGCCCGGCCGAATTCCTTGTGGACTCGAACGGCGTCGTACGGTGGGTCAACCTGACAGACAACTTCTGGGTCCGCCCGCGTCCCGAGCAGATACTCGAGGCAGCGAAAGAGATCAGATGAGATTTGGTATTAAGTAGGGAATCGCCGTAACGGTCTCAATCCTCATTATGCCGAAGGGCGAGCTTTAAAAAGTTCTCAAACAAGATACGGCCGTCGCGGGATTCGTTGGGGTGCTCCCAGCGGGTGGGATTCTTTGACCAGTCTTCAAACGACTTTTCGAGGTGGAACTGTACGCAATAGATGAGTTGGCCGCCGGAGCGTTTGACCATCATCTGGTTTTTGCACAGATATGATGTTGCGAGCAGCGTAAAGCCCTCAGGAACGCCGTCAATCTGTACGCCATGATTCTGCCATACACGCAGGATGTCTTCCTGGGTCGTGTACTCCTGCCAGATGCCCGACTTTTCATCTTCATTGCCCGCGAAGATCGGATCGGTCTTGTCGACGATCTTTACAAAACGATACTGATATTCAACGACGCGGTCCGTTCGCTTTGCCGCGAGTTCCAGATCGTCCAGGGTCTTTAGACGGGCACCGAATGCCATGCCGACCAACTGGTGGGCGCCGCAAATAGCGAGTACCGGGACCTTGGTCTGATGGATGAATTTTGTAAAACTTTCGATGTGGGCGGGATTGTAGTAATCAAAATCAGCAAAGGTGCCGCTCATCACGATCGCGTCAGGGTCGAACTTGGCGGCCGCATCGGCGAGCTCTGATAAATGGACGGTCGCTGTTTTGGGGCTGCGGACCAGACGCAGGACATTATTGGCGATGTTGTTACACGCCATCCCCGAAACCATGCGTTCGAACTCGAGCTTTGCCTTGGCAGTTTGGCCCCAATCCTTACGGGCGAGATCAGATAGATCAGTGTCGTAACGGAGCAGGTTGTTGACGATCAGGACCTTGGCGTGCCCGATCTTCTTTTCGATCGGTTCGTACCTGCAGTACGTGCTCTTATTGTGAGGGAATGGAAGAGCTTGTATTTCGGCTTCTTTTGCCACTGCATCAAACATATATCAACAAATCGAAAGAAACAGGCGCCGATACCGATACGCGCCTCTATTTAATTGTATCATCGTTCAGCACGCCATAGGGCATAGCCTAGGTCCTTCGCTGGCGTGTTTCGCGATCGAACAGCGGCATGGCGTCGCCCGCACCTGCGGCATTTAGCTCGGTCCGCATCGCCTTGATCAACTGAGAACGTGCCTGGGCAATGCTTCGTGAAGGCCGGCCCTGTGTTTTATCGTCGAGCAGCAGCAGCGAGCGGTGCCACGACGTTTCGAGTTCATCAGCCACTGCGGATATCCCAGTAATGTCGTAGGGGATCGCAAACTCCCGGCAGCCTATCCGGGCAAATACCCTCATATACCTCGCGGTAGCAAGATCGGGGCAGGCAAAGCGCCGCTTTGCGACTTTCAATTCAATGCCGAGAAGTGTGTACTGGATCTCGGGGAGGTTCTCACGCTCGGCAATGTCGATGCTGATAGACCGCGTTCGCTGAGCCCTGACCTTTTCCTTATAGATCGTTCCTATCCACTCGTCGGCCATGCGGAGCCGTATCTCGGCAGCAATATCCATTGTCGAAACCGGAAAAGCCTATTTCTCAACTGCCGCGATCGCAACAGAAGGCTGCTGTGAGAACTGTTGAATGACGCGATCACTGAATATACCGAAGTACAATACACCGAGCACAGTGATCAGCAATGCCGCGGCCATACTTGCGGGCATCTTTGGCTCGGCCCACTCGGTCGTGCGTTCGCGAAAGAACATTACGACGATCAACCGCAAATAGTAATAGGCCGAGATCGCGGTGTTTACAACGGCCACGACAACGAGCACTGTCAGCAGCGTATTGCCGGCTTCGAGAGCGGGGCGGAAAACAAGCACCTTACCCATAAAGCCAGCCGTCAGCGGCAGCCCCAGCAGCGACAGCATAAAGAGCGAGAGCGAAAATGCGAGGACGGGCGATTTGAAGCCGATCCCGTTATAGTCCTCAAACTCGGCCCTGCGGTCATTTTTCTGCGCGAGCAGCGTGACGATAGCGAACGCACCCAGATTAGTGACGGCGTATGTAAGCAGATAGAACGCAACGGCCGCTATTGCTTCGTCGCGTGCCTGCGTCGTTTTCGCCATACCCGCGCCGACAAAGCCCACCAACGCGTAACCCGCGTGGGCGATCGATGAGTAGGCGAGCATTCGTTTGACGTTGTCCTGCATTATTGCGGCGACGTTGCCGATGATGATCGTGAGGATCGCCATTACCGTGACTGCCGTGATCCAGGTCTGATGCAGATATACGGACGACTGAACACCAGCGATCAGCGGCAGCCCCAGCACGAAAATGCGCAGGAACGAGGCAAAGGCAGCGGCCTTGGGGCCGGCCGCCATAAAACCGGTTACAGGCGTCGGAGCACCCTCATACACATCCGGGGTCCAGACGTGAAACGGTGCCATCGCGATCTTAAATCCAAATCCGACGATCATCATCGCCGCCCCGACCAGCAGCAGGGCGGGGAAGTTTGGGCTCACCAACTTCTCGGCGATCTGTGTAAGCCCCGTCTCGCCCGTGGCCCCATAGATCAACGCCATCCCATAAAGTAAAAACGCCGAGGCGAACGAACCGAGGATGAAATATTTCATCGATGACTCATTCGACTTAAGGTCCGATTTCCTCAAGCCGGCCATTACGTATGTGGCGATCGAAAGCGTTTCGAGGCCGAGAAATATTACGACGAGATCGTTGCCGGCCGACATCAGCATCATGCCGAATGTCGCAAACATCAGCAACGCGTGGTATTCGCCCGCGGGCACGTCCTCACGTTCGATCCAGACGGTCGAAATAAGCACCGTCATCGCCGAGACAAATAGAAAGACGAAAGAAAAACTGATCCGTAGATTGTCATGGGCGATCATGCCGCCCCATGCCGATGCGGGGTGAGCGCCGCCCCACATAGTCGCCAGCAAAACGCCGGCTGCCGCAAGGCCGAGCAGCGCCACGGCACCCGTGACCGCCCGCTTTTTAGGAAAGAAACTGTCGTAAACCATTATCACTACACCCGTAAGTGCGACGATCAACTCAGGAAGTATGATCGGAACGTTTACACCCGGTGGTAATAATTGTGCAAAAAAGATCGTGTTCATTCTGCTATTAATATCGGGCTACCGGTTTTCCAGCTCCGTCTTTGCGTCCGCTTGCTCGATGGTGCCGCCTGCCTGGTGTGTCACCCGTTCCTGAAGCGCCTTTATCGATGCCTCGGAGCGAGCCAGGAAAGGCTTGGGAAACACACCCATATAAACCATTAGGGCGAGGAGCGGGACCATCAGCCCGATCTCGCGCCAGCTTAGGTCCAGCAGCGTCCGGTTCTTCTCGTTCGTCACCTTTCCGAAAAACACACGCTGTACCATCCACAGCATATATACCGCCGCAAAGATCACGCCGGTGCCGGCAAGCATCGTGGCGACGTAGTTCCAGTTCCAGCCCAGCAGCCTGACCGTGTCGAGAGCATGCGACTGGAACATACCGACCATGATCAGAAACTCACCTACAAAACCATTGAGGAACGGCAAACCGATCGACGACATCGTGGTTATCACAAATATCGTCGCGTAGATCGGCATAATGTTAGCGAGGCCGCCGAATTCGGTGATCTCACGTGTATGCCGTCTTTCATAGATAAAGCCGACGAGCAGGAACAATGCTCCTGTCGAGATGCCGTGGTTGAGCATCTGGTACAGGGCACCCTGCATTCCCATCCCGGTAAACGAGAACATTCCGAGTATCACAAAGCCCATATGGGCGACCGATGAGTATGCAACGAGACGCTTTACGTCCGGCTGTACCATCGCTACGAGCGCCCCGTAGATGATGCCGATGATCGCCAGCGTGATAAAGATCCACGCGGTCTCACGGCTTTGATCGGGGAACAATGCAAAATTGAACCGCATCAGGCCGTACGTTCCCATCTTGAGCAGGATCGCAGCCAGGATGACCGACCCAGCGGTCGGTGCTTCGGTATGGGCGTCAGGCAGCCATGTATGAAACGGAAACAGCGGCACCTTGATCGCAAAAGCGATCGCGAACGCGAGGAATAAGAGCATTCCCGTTTGCGGTGCCAGTACCACATTCCCCGCGTTCATCGCATTCAGAATAGCGACCAGATCGAATGAACCGCCGAGGCCCGTCTGGTCCGCGTAGATATAGTAGAGAGCGATGATAGCGACGAGCATCAACAAGCTGCCCATGGCCGTGAAGATAAAGAATTTTACTGCCGCATAGATACGATTGGCTCCGCCCCAGATACCGATCAGGAAGAACATCGGCACCAGCGAAGCCTCGAAGAATAGGTAAAACACCAGCAGATCGAGCGAGACGAACACCCCGATCATCGCGCTCTCGAGCAGCAACAGAAAGATATAGAACGCAGTAGCCCGCTTTTCAACCGCGTGCCAAGTCGAGAGCACCGCGATCGGCATTATGAACGTCGTCAGGACGACCAGCCAAAAGCTGATGCCATCGATGCCGACGTGATAGTTGGTGTTGATCGCCGTTATCCATGGCACATTCTGTTCAAAAAAGAAGCCGCTCGCTCCCGCAACCGCCGACTTGGAAAACAAAGCCAGCGAGACCACAAAGTTGAGCAAGGTAAACCCGAGCGTCAGCCACTTTAGCTGGCCTTCCTGCTTCCAGAACATTTGGTGGCCGAGCAGCAGCACCGCACCGACGACCGGCAGCAGGATCAAAACGGTCAAGAGATTTTGGTTAAGAAAGTCCATCTATACAACCAGCTTAAATCCGTAATAAATAAAGTAGCCGACGACGGCCAGAGCTCCAAGCAGTATGATCGCCGCGTAGCTTCGGACAAATCCAACCTGCAGCCGGCGGGCAATGCCGCCAAATTCTATAACAAAATTCCCGATACCGTTGACGATGCCGTCGACAAATCCAACATCAAAACCCTTCCACAAACCGTTGCGGGACAGGTTGGTGATCGGGTCGACGATATAGCCATTGTAAAACTCGTCGAGCCGCCATTTCTGCTCCAGTATCTTTGGCATCTTGCGAAGCGGGTTGTTTCTGAACAGAAACCAGCCTATTGCTATGCCGATCACCGCGAGGACGACTGACAGTAGGGCGAGCAGGCGTTCCTTCGCGATCACCTCAGGCGAATGAGAATCGTAGGCTGCCTTAGCCGGGGCCGGGGTCTGAACGGCTCCAGCCGGAGCATTCGGCACAGAGTGAACATCCGCACCATGGCCGGCGCCCGCGATCACGGGCTCGAGGGTGTGCTCAAAAACATTAATGTCGCCCGCTCCGGCCAGCGAACTCATCGCGTACGGTATCCCGATCAGGCCGCCGACGGTAGAAAGTATTGCAAGGGCGATCAGCGGAACGGTCATCGACCACGGAGACTCGTGCGGTTTGAAATCAGCCGGTAACGGGTGGTGATGCTCTTCCTCATCATGGTCATCATGGGCGGTGTCATGAGCCTCATGGTGATGGAGGGTAACGTGGTCCGCGTCAGCGTGGCCTTCGTCCGGTAACGCGTCGTGAAACCGTTCGGTACCCCAGAACGTCATCACCATCATCCGGGTCATGTAGATCGCCGTCAGCACCGCCGTCAGCGTCGCCACGACCCACAGGATCTCATTACCGGGGAACGGGCCGCCCGGAAAATAGTTGTCGGCGGCGAAGGTCTTGTAAAGGATCTCGTCCTTTGAAAAGAACCCGGCCCATATCGGTATTCCGCAGATCGCCAGCCAGCCCATGACCATCGTGACGAACGTTATGGGCATATGCTTGCGCAGGTTACCCATCTTTCTCATGTCCTGTTCGTGATGCATTCCGTGGATCACCGAACCGGACCCGAGGACGAGCAGCGCCTTGAAAAAGGCATGGGTCATCACGTGAAAGATAGCGACGACAAACGCCCCGACCCCCGCGGCCAGGAACATAAACCCGAGCTGCGAAACCGTGGAATACGCAAGGACCTTTTTAATGTCGTTCTGCGCGATCGCTATCGTGGCTGCGAAGATCGCCGTAGCGGCGCCGATCACCGCGATGATCCACATGGCCGTCGGTGCAAATTGGTAAATTGCATTAGATCGAACCACCAGGTAAACACCCGCGGTGACCATCGTCGCGGCGTGAATGAGGGCGGAAACAGGTGTCGGGCCGGCCATAGCGTCCGGCAGCCACGTGAGAAGCGGTATCTGGGCTGACTTGCCGGTCGCACCGATAAACAACAGGACTGCCGCCGATGTCAGGCCGCCGGCGAAGATCGCTCCCCAGGTGAACGGGTCCGCAGCCATGTTCTGCGTCACGAACGTGAAAACACTTTGTACCTGCTGACCATCGACGGCCTTATCAAAAAACGATATCGACCCCGTAAGCGTAAATATCAGGAAGATGCCGATCAGCACGCCCCAATCGCCGATGCGGTTCATTACAAACGCTTTCTTGGCGGCTTCGCGTGCTTCGTTACGCTTAATATAAAAGCCGATCAGGAGGTACGAGCAGAGTCCGACGCCCTCCCACCCGACGAACATAAGCAGGAAGTTGTCCGCGAGCACGAGCGTAAGCATCGCGAACATAAACAGGTTCAGGTAAGCGAAAAAGCGGTAAAAACCCGGGTCGCCCTTCATGTACCCTGTCGCGAAGATATGGATCAAAAGCCCGACAAATGTCACGAAACAAGCATAGATCCCGGATAGCCGGTCCATGCCGAGGCCGAAATCCGCCCTGAATCCGCCGACCTGTATCCATGTCCAAATGTGGTCCAGGATCGGCTTGCCCTCGGGTACAAAGAGTGCTCCGGGGTGCGAAGTTCCGATACCGAATGCGATCATGAACGCGACGATCGTCGATACGGCAATAGCCCCGCAGGCGACAATGCCGCTGAACATCTCGTTCTTGAGCTTGCCTCCGATCAGCCAATTGATCACGGCACCGGCCAGCGGTGCAAAGATTATTAGACTTAGAAGGTTGTTTTCAGTCATTTCCAACTACTGCTTTATCAATGCCGGCGGCTTGGTTGCCGCGATCTGTATTTTTTGAGCTCCGTCTGCAAAGTGGGTGCGGAACATCGCCTGATCGACATCGGCAATGAACTTCCAATTCTTACCATTGTCATCGGAGACGCCGACGATTGATCCATCTGCGACAAGGTCGCCCTCAAGGGACTTTGTGGTAGTTCTTACAGGCATCACGGCAAATATCTGACCGCCGACCTCCTCGATCTGACTTGGTTCTCCGATCACCATTGCGACCTGGGTGGAGCCTTCAAGGTTCAGTCGCTCATAATCCTTAATCATCGAATCGAGCATATTCTCTTTACCGCCCATAGCTTCGACAAGCTTTGGGTGGAGATTATCGATGAACTTTCCATAATTCCCTTCGACCCTATATACCGCAACCTTATCAGCCCGGACCCTGAGATCGGGATACCCGGGCATTGTTCGTAGAGTGGCCGTCGGTGTTGCTGCACCGGCATTGGCTTGCTGCGTCTGTTCGCACCCTGTGAGTACCGAAGCAATAAAAATAAGAAAACCAACAGTCCTTAACATTGGCTAATTCCTCAAAATGCTCGCGTCATCAACATCGACCGACTCACTGTTTCGGAAAAACGCGATGATGATACCCAGGCCCACCGCTGCCTCAGCAGCTGCGACCGACATAACCATAAACACAAAAAGCTGGCCCGTTACATCACCGTAATATCGGGAAAAAGCGACGAAGGTGAGATTCACGGCGTTGAGCATGAGCTCAATGCACATAAACATACCGATAGCGTTACGTTTGAAAATAACGCCGACGGTCCCGATCGTAAATAAAATTCCTGATAACGCCAGGTAACTGGCTAAACTCGGTTCCATAACAACAAAGTCTCAATTTTCCGACTTTAACGTATCGCTTTCTACCTTACCGGTGTCGCCCAGGTTTCCGGTCCCTACTGAGACGACCCTGATGTCGCCTGCAGATCCGGCACGCCGGGCCAACATCACCGAGCCGATAAGCGCCATCAGCAGCATTACGCCTACGATCTCAACCGGTAAGAGATAATCCGTGTACATAGCCCGGCCGATGCTGATCGTTTTCCCGGCCGTAACTGACTGATCTGCGGCATCCTGAGGAGCACGCAAAACGGCGTAAAAGATAAAAAAGGTCTGTGCAAGCAGGACGACACCTAGCCCACCGCCGAGGGCATATAAATATCGCAAGCGGTTTAATGGCCGGTCGTCATCAAGATTTAAAAGCATTATCACAAAGATGACGAGGACCATGATCGCACCCGCATAGATCAAGATCTGTACGGCGGCGATAAACGGTGCGGCCAGCATCACATAGATGACGGACAAGGATATAAACACGCCGACCAACGAAAGCGCACTATATAAGGGGTTTTTGTGGTAGACCATCGAGATCGCGCACGCGATCGCGAAACCCGCAAACATAAAAAATAAAACTGTCGAGGCCATATCTACCTATTCAACAAAAATACGATCACGATCGTCACGATCACATTTGCCAGAGCCACGGGAAGCAAAAACTTCCAACCGAAGCTCATTAACTGGTCAAAACGGAAACGCGGCAGCGTCCCGCGGATCCATATATACAGAAATAAGAATGCGCATATCTTGCCGATGAACATCACGTGGCTGACCAGAGCATACGGTATAGAACCGGATTCGAAAATATGGCCCAGGCCGGGAACATACCAGCCGCCCAGAAACAGCACCGTACAGAGCACCGAGACGGTGAACATGTTCACATACTCGGCCATGAAAAAGAGTGCGAATTTCAGAGCTGAATACTCAGTATGAAATCCGGCGACGAGTTCGGTCTCCGCTTCGGGCAGATCGAACGGCACGCGATTGGTCTCGGCAAACGCCGCGATCAGGAAAACAAAAAAGCCGACAAACTGGGGAATAATGAACCAGCGGAACGGTGACTGTGTCTGGGCGTGGATGATCCCGTTGAGATCGAGAGTTCCGGCCAGCATGACCACACCGATGACCGATGCCCCCATCGCCAGTTCGTACGAGATCATCTGTGCCGAAGAGCGCAGGCCGCCCATCAGGCTGTATTTGCTGTTCGACGACCACCCTGCGAGAGCGATACCGTATACGCCAACCGACGTTATACCTAAAACAAAAAGCACGCCGACATCGATCTGGGCTATTGTCAGAGGCAGGACGGTGACGCCGTCTCCGAGGCCGTATGGCAAAAAGCTCCAATCAACGGTCGTTATCGCCGGGCCGAACGGGTAGACCACGATCGGCAGCAGAGCGCATGTCAGGGCGACCATCGGCGCGAGGAAATAAACAAACTTTGTCGATTTGTCGGGGACGAGGTCTTCCTTAAAGATGAACTTCAAAAGGTCGGCAAAAGGCTGAAGTACGCCCCATGGGCCGACCCGATTGGGGCCTATCCGCCCTTGGATCCAGCCGAGCACCTTGCGTTCCGCAAGGACTGTGTAGGCGACGATCATCAGCACGCCCTGAAAGGCAAGCAGGATGCCGAGGCTGATCACGATAAATGGAAATGCAGTTTTTAGGACGGATTCCATATAAAACTATTTATTACCGATCGACGAACGGTCCCCCATACCCACCGCTGCGGCCTCGGCGGCACCACTCGCGCGCGCTCTGCCATCGAGATCAAATTGCACCAGCGGCGAAACCAAGAGATTTTCAGGTTTTGGATTGCCGTGCGCCAGCAATTGAAATTGAGGCGTGCGGCTCGTCATCGTCGTCAAGCGGTGCAATTTATGGCCTATGTTTGGAACCTGGGTTATCTTTTCGGCCGCATCCGGCATCGCGGCGACAGCGTTACGCAAAAGAGCGATCGAATCAGCGTGGCCCGACTGGCCCGAGACCGGATGTTTTGCCTGGACGGGATTTGATTCGTCCTTCAGTGCCGGATAGCGAAGGCCCGCGTACGGGGCGACGGAGTCGGCTATCGTCTTAAAGACCATCGATGCTGAAAGATCGTAGCCAAAATCCACTCCTATCTCGCGAGCTATGAGGCTCGTTATCATCCAGTCGGGCTTGGATTGATGCACGGGATCAATAGCCTTTCGAACGCGTTGAACGTTGCCCGCGTTGTTTGTGTATGTTCCGTCAACCTCAGCAAATGAGGCGGCGGGGAAGATAACATCGGCAAAAGCGGTGGCCTGGGTTTCAAACATTTCCTGCACGACGACAAAATCCTTTCCATTCAAAAGGCTGGCGTCCTGCAGGCTACCGCCAATGAGCAGTGCCCTGGAGGACTGTAAGACCTCCGATAGGGCCTTACGGCCCGCCGACATATCATATGCCCCGACCGAGTTGTTATATAGCGGCAACGGGTGGAGCAAAACACGCCGGACGTCAGAGGCGTAGTTGACCGCAGCCGCAGCTATGACGGCCTGAGCGGCGGGCGACAGATCGTTTCCGATCATTATTATCAGGTCACCGCTGGTTTCGCCAAGGGTGCGGACAACGAGGTCTAGTTCGTCCTGTTCAACCCCGAGCCTGGCCGCGATATCGCCGTTAAACGAATCGGCAAGCCCGAGGACAAACGCATCGTAGCTTTGCGGGTTGACGTGAAGGAACTGGGTCGCAGCCTGTCGCGAAAGATTGGTCGGGGTGTCGTTAACGCAAATGAATTTCGCTCCGCCATTCCGAACGGCCTGCCTGATCTGTTTCGCGGTATAGGTCTGTTCTTCCTCCGGTTCGCCTCCGATCAGCAGGATCGTTTTGGCGTATCGGATCTCTTTGTGAGTGCATAGAGGGACACTCAAATTATCAAAAACCGGTGCCGGATCCGAGGGATCGTCAACGGCGAAGCCATCCGAGGCCAGGGCCTCGCGCGCAAAACGGCGGAGCGTGAAAACAGCCTCGTTTGTCAGACGCGGGCTGGCGACCACACCCACAGATCCTTCGGCCGCCTTTAGGCCATCGGCCGCAAACTTTATAGCTTCGTCCCATGTTGCCGGTATCAGCTTGCCGCCCTTCGAGTAACGGATCATGGGCGTCTTTAGCCGATCAGGATGATTGACGAATCCATGGGCGAAGCGGGCCTTGATATCCAAAAACTCGCCGTTCAAGCCATTGACGTAACGGTCACGGGCCACAATTCGATGTACGAGGCCATGTCGCGAGCCAATACTTATCTGCATCCCGTCCGAACTATATGTGTCGGTCGTGATCGTTTGATCGAGTTCCCACGGGCGCGTCTCATGGCGGTAAACACCGTCGAGCAATGTTCCTGTTGGGCAGACCTCGATACAGTTGCCGCACTGCGAACAGTTCAGCCACCCGCCATAGGTGCCTATGACCGTGTCGGCCCCTCGGTTTCCTGCCTCGATCGCTTCCTCTCCCATCCATTCGTCGCAAACACGAGTACAGCGTTTACAGAGAATGCAGCGCTGCGGGTCGTTTGCAACGATCGGAGAGAGGTACTTTTCGGGCTGAGCGTTCTTCTTTTCGGTAAAACGCTCCTCAACATCGCCCCAATCAAAGATCACTTCCTGCAATTCGCATTCGCCGCCGCGGTCGCAAACGGGACAATCAAGCGGGTGATTGGCCAGCAGAAACTCACCCATCGCACGCTGTGCCTTTTCAACCTCTTCGCTCTGGGTAGTAACGGCCATGCCGTCAGTGCAGATGAT
>JBBQGO010000021.1:0-13140 GCA_038323125.1 Pyrinomonadales bacterium | reverse complement strand
CTAAAGCAATCCTAATGCCAAAGACACGAGTAAGACGCTTTGTACCCATTTATGGTTGGAATACTTAAGACCGCAATTAAAGAGAAATTTACAAACTTTACGTTTTCCGCTATTCTCATACGAAATCGTGAATTCGACAAGCTCTTCGATGCGTTTCCGCATTTGATGCGATAATCGTTTGATGAATGAAAAAACGAATTCACGCGATCGAATGCAGGCAATACTCGTTGTCGTCGCGACGTTGGGCACGATCGTTTTCAATACGCTCGCGGCCAACGGTTACGTTAATGATGTCTCGCCAAAGGTGATCTCCGAAAAGTATCCGACCCTTCTGACTCCCGCGGGCTATGCTTTCTCTATCTGGAGCCTGATCTATCTCGGGCTGACGGCTTTCAGCATTTACCAACTTCGACGCACCATTTCGGACGGTGTCCGCCGCATCCGGTCGCTCTACATACTCAGTTGCGTATTTAATTGCGCTTGGATCTACTTTTGGCATCACGAGCAGATCGGAGCTTCGCTGGCAGTTATTTTGATGCTGCTGGGAACGCTTTTGTTGATCGAGATCAAAGTGCGTGATCATCGCACGGTTGCCGAGACATGGCTGGTGCGCTCGACGTTCGGGCTATATCTCGGCTGGGTGACAGTGGCGTCGATGGTCAACCTGTTAGTGTTTGTTTCTTATCTCGGCGTTGAGTTGCCTATCACAACGGCTCAGGCCCTGGCGTCGGTGATGATCATTGCCGCCGCGGCGATAGCAGTCGCTGCCCGGGTTTTACTTAAAAATTTCTTTTTCCCGCTGGCGGTCGCATGGGCGCTCACTGCGATCGCGATAGAACACAGCGGTATGACATCTATCGTACTGTCCGCGGCGATCGGCGTCGTCATTTGCCTCGTTGCGACCGGCAGTTTTGTCGTTACGCTCAAGGACTCGACCAGTGAATAACGGTAAGATCTGCGTTTCGGTTTGTGCTGAAACTGCAGACGAAATGATCGCGAAGATAAAGCGGGCTGAGCAGTTCGCGGACCTCATCGAGGTGCGATTGGACTATCTCTCAATGACGGAGGGGCATCTCCTGGACCCCAAATCGCCGGTCTGGGATCAGATCGGCCGACTGATGAACTCGAGTACAAAGCCGATAGTTTCCACATTCAGGCCAAAGGACCAAGGTGGGCATCATGAACTTTCTCAAGCTGGGAGGGAGATGTTCTGGAACAGCGGATATGAGACTGAGATCTGTGATGTGGAAGAAGATATGGTGGAGACCTCAAGGTCTTCGCTTTGGCCCAGCCGGATTTGCTCCTATCACGACTTTTCCGGCATGCCAGAGGACGTCCCATTGATATTCGAACGACTTGCCGCAGCCGGTGCAGAAGAAATCGGAGGTGGACCGGAGACCGTTAAGATCGCGGCATTGGCTAATGACATAACCGATGCCATCCCCATCTGGAGACTATTGGCCCAGGCCAAGTCTGCCGGACAACAGATCATACCGATCGCAATGGGCGAGGCAGGGAAATGGACTCGTATTCTCGGGTTGGCTCACGGAGCGTTTCTGACGTACGGGTCACTCGACTGCGGTGACGAAACAGCTCCCGGACAGATCCCGGCGACGGATCTTGTCGAGACCTATAGGGTCAAGGATCTCGATCGGAATACCGAAGTTTACGGCGTGATCGGCGACCCTGTCTCGGGTTCACTCTCGCCGTATATGCACAATGCCGGTTTTGTATCCGCCGGCCGCAACGCCGTTTTTATACCGCTGGCGGTAGCGGACCTCGACGCATTTATGCGCCGGATGGTGATGCCGGCCACGCGCGAGGTCGAACTCAACTTTCGCGGTTTTGCGGTCACAATGCCGCATAAACAAGCGATCATGAAGTACCTCGATGAGATCGATCCAACTGCGGCGGCCATCGGAGCGATAAACACTGTCGCTATCCGCGACGGCAGGATGACGGGCTATAATACAGATGATGACGGTTTTATCGAGCCGTTGATACAAAATTATGGCGAACTTGCTGGTGCTCATGCGGCGGTGTTCGGAACAGGCGGCGCGGCGAGGGCATGCGTCTATGCATTAAAGAGGGCAGGGGCCGAGGTAACTATTAACGCACGCGATGGGCAGACGGCAGCGGCCCTGACAAAGGAATTTGAACTGCGGCCGACACGGTCAATTTCCAAGCTGAGCGATGAGATAGATATAATCGTGAACGCAACACCCCTTGGGATGAAAGGGGAGTTTGAGAATGAATCGATCCTCGGGTCGAACACGGACCTCGCTAATGTAAAACTCGTGTACGATCTCGTGACAAATGGTGATACACCGTTGATGGCCGCAGCTGGGGCCGCGGGCATTCGCGTCTTGGGCGGTCTGGAAATGCTGACGGCGCAGGGCGAACTTCAATTTGAGATCTGGACCGGCTGCAAAGCCCCGAAAGGGTTAATGAAGCGAGCCGCTCTTGCCCGTATGAAACGACAATGATTATCGAAGCACTAAACTGTCCAAATTGCGGAGCCGGCGTTGGAAGCGACCGCACACAATGTGAATTTTGCAAAACGCGGCTTAAGACAATGGCATGTCCGTCGTGTTTCGGATTGATGTTCGTTGGTTCGCAGTTCTGCGGGCATTGCGGGGCACGGGCGGTCATCGCCAATTCGGGAACGCGAACCGAACGAGGCGAGTGCCCCCGGTGCCGCATCGGGCTCGATGATCTACTTATCGGCGATATTCAATTAGATGAATGCCAGAAGTGCGGCGGTTTATGGGCGGACGCAGAGACATTCGAAAGTATCTGTGCAGAGCGTGAAGAGCAATCGGCGGTCCTCGGAAATATCGCCGGACGACAACATTCGGCGGGGCACCCGGCGAAGATAAGTTACGTACCCTGCCCCGAGTGCAAACAGCTTATGAACCGAAGCAATTTCGCCCGCGCATCGGGCGTTATTATCGACGCCTGCAACCAGCACGGCATTTGGTTCGACGCCGATGAGCTGCCAAAGATCATACAGTTCATTCAAAAGGGCGGTATGAAGATCGCGCGTGAAAAAGAAAAAATAGATATCACGAATGAACGGCGTACGCTGCGTGATGATCAACGCCGACAAGCTGCGATGGATCAAAAATACGGCGTCGGCAACTCCTGGAATCGCGACGAAGGCTTAGGGATAAGCAAGTTTATTCGCTCCCTTTTTGAATAGATGAACGAACGATACAGCCGTCAGGTCCTGTTTCCCGAGATAGGCAAAACCGGCCAGGAACGACTCCTCAATTCACGCGTGCTGCTTGTCGGCTGTGGAGCGCTCGGGGCGTCCCACGCTGAGATGCTGGCTCGAGCCGGCGTCGGCCGCCTGCGGATCGTGGATCGTGACTTCGTTGAGTTTACAAATCTGCAGCGGCAGACCTTGTACAAGGAAAGCGATGCCGCGGACCGGCTGCCCAAAGCGATTGCGGCAAAATCCCGCATCGCTGAGATAAATTCAGAGGTCGACGTAGAAGCGATCATCGCGGACGTAAACCACTCAAATGTCGAATCGCTGATCGACGGATGCGAGCTGGTCCTCGACGGCACTGACAACTTTCAAATCCGCTATCTCTTGAACGATGCCTGCGTTAAGCTCGGTAGGACATGGATATACGGCGCAGCAGTTTCGAGCTACGGCACCACGATGACCGTTATCCCGGGTGAGACTCCGTGCCTGAGATGTATTTTTGATGAGATGCCTGACGCGGGATCGTCGCCAACCTGCGACACGGCCGGGGTCATAATGCCGATCATCGCGACCGTTGCGGCGACCCAGGTCGCCGAGGCGATAAAGATACTCGTGGGCGACACGGCTTCGCTGCACCAGTCGCTAATGCAATTCGATATATGGGCGAACGACCGGCAGAGAATAAAACTCGGCAAGCCGAGTGCCGATTGTAAGTGCTGCGGCCGCCACGTCTACGAATTTCTTGACGCTGAGGCCCCAGAGTTCTCAGCGGTCCTCTGCGGCCGCGATGCAGTTCAGATCGCGCCGCCGAGATCAGTAGATCTGGATCTCATCTCACTCGCCGAAAAATTGCGAGGCATCGCGGACGTGAAGCAAAACGAGTATCTTGTCCGATTTGTATCGGGCGCGAATGAAGTAACTGTTTTTCGGGACGGGCGGGCGATCGTTAAAGGAACCGACGACGTTGCCCTCGCCCGTTCGCTTTACGCAAAGTACATCGGAAACTAGGCTCAATTTATGGGAAAACGTGCCAAGGTGATAATCATCGGCGGTGGATTCGGTGGGCTCTGGGCGGCGAAAGCGGTTGCCAAATACGGCGTCGACGTCACTCTGATCGACCGCAAGAACCACCACGTTTTCCAGCCCCTGCTATACCAGGTTGCGACGGCCGTGCTGAGCCCGGGTGAGATCGCGCAGCCGATCCGACGCATACTTCACCGTTATCGCAACATCGAGGTCATACTCGGTGAGGTGGTCGCTTTTGATAAGGAAGATCAATGGGTGACGCTCGCCGACGGATCGCAAGTCCCATACGATTACCTGATCGTTGCTGCCGGTGCTCGTCACTCCTATTTTGGAAACGATGACTGGGAAAGCCAGGCGCCGGGACTGAAGACGATCGAGGACGCCTTGGAAATTCGCCGCCGCGTCCTGCTCGCTTTCGAGCTCGCCGAGCGCGAGGCATACCTGACCGGGAACCAGAAACAACTAAATTTTGTCGTCGTCGGGGGCGGAGCGACAGGAGTAGAGCTCGCCGGAGCTATCGCCGGCATCGCACGCGAGGCCCTCGCCGTCGATTTCAAGGTGATCGACACGCGAAAAGCCCACGTGGTCTTGTTCGAGGGTTCCGACCGGGTGCTCGGCACCTTTGGCAATCATCTTTCGGACAGTGCAAAGTCGCAGCTCGAATCGCTCGGGGTTGAGGTGCGGTTGAACAGCTTTGTAACGGACATCGAACCCGGCCGTGTAAAGGTCGATGATGTTTGGATCAATTGCGACGTGGTTCTGTGGGCTACTGGCGTTGCGGCGTCGCCCCTTGGGAAAGCTCTCCAGGTCGAGATCGACAAGGCGGGGCGTGTACTGGTAGAAGCGGACCTGACCATCCCGGGGTTCGATAACGTATTCGTCATCGGCGATATGGCATTGCTTATGCAGGAGAATGGCGAGCCTGTCCCGGGCGTTAGCCCCGCCGCAATGCAGATGGGCGAGAACGCAGCGGCGAACATTGGACGAGACCTGAAGGGCCGGCCGCGTGAAAAGTTTCGTTACGTAAATAAAGGCACGATGGCAACCATCGGCCGATCAAAGGCTATCGCCGATATCCAGGGTTATCAGTTCAAGGGGTTTCTCGCGTGGCTGATGTGGTTGTTCCTTCACGTCGTTTTCCTGATCGGATTTCGGAACAGGCTGGCCGTGATGATCGATTGGTTTTGGGCCTATCTAACCCGCGAGCGCAGCGCCCGGCTGATAACCGGAGATGCAGATGAACTTAAGGATGCCATGCAGTTCCTCGAAGCCCGGTCACCGATAACCGAAGTTCCCTCAAATACTAAAAACAACAAGCCCGTCGCGTCGGCCGATTAGTCGTTTACCTTCGTTCTACCTTCTTATCTCTAGCAAAGCGATGCATATAGTTAATTTGCTATCATACTCGCGTCTGACTTGCTCATCGCGGAATATACTCAAATGAAGATCTTCTATTTTGCCTTCCTTTACCTTCTTGTTTTTTCAGTTTCTTCGATCGCTAGCGAACCGTCTGTTTGGTCCGTTAATTCCCACGCGGATGTAATGAAAGGCGATGCCCGCGGCGTATCGATCGATCAAAACGGGATGATCGGCCTCGCGCCCAGACTCACTGAGGTTTACCGTACTGAACAGTCGTACATTTGGGCCAGTGTTGTGGACTCCAATGGGAATATTTACCTAGGAACCGGCGGTGATGGAAAAGTCTTTAGAGTAGACGCGGCGGGAAAAGGAGTACTGCATAGCGACCTTGCCGAGCTAAACGTGACATCGCTCGCCATCGGGACCGCGGGTGAATTATATGCGGGCACATCCCCGGACGGCAAAGTTTATAGGATCGACGCGGGCGGAACCGCCACCGTCTATTTCGATCCGAAGGAAAAATACATCTGGTCGATGGCTGTTATGTCTGACGGGAGTGTGGCAATAGGCACCGGCGACGGCGGCAAGATCTATAAGGTGAAGACCGCTAATGCAGCGCCTGAGGCCTCGCTGCTTTTCGATACGAGTGAGACGCACATTATATCGCTCGCGGCTGATAAACTGGGAAACCTCTTTGCCGGCACTGATTCGAACGGCATTGTAATGCGGTTTGGCCCGGACGGGAGGCCTTTTGGACTGCTCGACTCACCTCTGCGCGAGATCCATGAGATAGCGATCGGACCTGAGGGCTCTTTATATGTCTTGGCGTTAGGCGAATCGGCATCGGCTCCAAAACCGGAGGCGGCCGCCGCACCGGCCGCTACGCCGCAGGCCAGCACGGCTTCCGCAGCCAAAACTGCAGCGGCCGCACCCGCGCCGCCTGTCAAGAGCAAATATGACCTGACCGGAGCAAAATCGGCGGTTTACCGTATATTGCCGGACGGCGGGACGGACATTCTGTGGTCGTCAACGGCCGTCACAGGATTTTCGCTTTACGCCCACCAGACCGGAAATGGCGTTTTGCTCGGAACCTCCGACAAAGGCCGCGTCTACAATATCGACAACAGTGGACGTGAGACCATGGTGCTTCAGACCGACGCTAATCAAGTTTCGACGATCCGCTCGGTCGCATCTGGTTTGATCGCGACATCGAGCAACCAGGGTACGTTATATCGATTTGGGGCGGGGCCCACGGCCCAGGGGACCTACGAATCGTCGGTTCTTGACGCATCGAATACAGCCACGTGGGGACGGATCTGGTGGAGGTCAACCGGCGATGTGAAGGTACAAACCCGCAGCGGGAACACCGAGTCCCCTAACGAAACATGGAGTCCATGGAGTGCACCGCTGACCGATCAGCGGGGTGCGCGGGCAACGAGTCCCAACGCACGGTTCTTTCAGTGGCGGGCAGTGTTAAGTCCTTCATCGACCCCCGCGACGCTAATGGATGTTAATTTTGCTTTTATTGCCCGCAACATTGCTCCTGAGGTCTTTTCGATACAGGTCTTGCCAACTAATGTCGGGCTGCTCGCAAATCCACCGGCACAGATCGATCCTAATATAGAGCTTTCGGGTCTTGATCCGGCGGCCTTTGGCATCCCGGTCGTGGCAGTCGCTCCGCGCCGAGCGTATATGCGCGGGGCTACATCGTTACAGTGGACGGCCGAGGACCGGAACGGCGACAAGCTTGTCTATGACGTTCTTTACCGAGAGGCCGGTGACGCTAATTTCAAGATGCTGCGCGAAAACCTTGCCGAGAATTTCATAGCTATCGATGGGCAGTCATTTGCGGATGGGCGGTACGTTTTTAAGATCGTTGCAAAAGACACACCGTCGAATCCAGTTTTGCTTGCACTCTCGGGCGAAAAAATAACGGAGCCCGTCGACATCGACAACACACCACCTGTCGTAACGGCGTTAGGAACACCGCAGGTTTCGGGGGACAGAGCACGAGTTGTTTTCGACGCGGCGGACACGGCGAGCTACCTGACGCGGGCCGAATACAGCGTTAACGGCGGCGAGTGGCTCACGGTCTATGCCGATGACGGAATATCGGACAGCCCGAGAGAGCGTTTTACGATCGATGTTCCCATTCCAACTCCGGGTGAGTACGCGGTCACGATCCGGGTGTTTGATGTCAACGGAAATTCCGGGAACGCCCGGGTCGTGGTCAGGAAGTAGGTTGACTCGGGTTATTTCTTAGGCAAAGCCATCGTCTTGCCTTCGCTGTCGTGTTCCAGATTGCGGGTCGTGCCGTCCGTCACACTAGGCGGAACCAGATCTCCGGTTTTATATCGAGACTCAGGGGCGACCCATTCGGTCTGGGGCGGAGGCAGGGCGGAGTTGGACGCCGATGACAAATAGTTTGCGGGGTTTTCAACAACGACGCCTGCCTGGGCTCTTTCGTTTCGTTTCAATTGCATGATCTGTGCGATGCCTGCGCCGAGCATCGTAAAAGCCGGTATCAACAGCCAGAACCACCAGCCTCTTCCCATCCCTGTAGCTCCCATAATGATAGAAATAACAAAGAAGGCGAAGCCGGTAAAGAACTTCGACATTGCTCCTTCCCAATTTATCGATTTGCCTTTCTGATTGACCAAGGGCTGCACGGCGACTGGGGTCTGGCCGGTGAGGGCACTCGTTACACTGGCAAGGTCGGTTCCACAAGCCCTGCAGAACTTACCCGTATCCGGGTTATTACCGCCACATTTTGGACAAAACATATTATTTTCCGCCTTTTGCTCTCTGCCGCCTTGCTTCGAAAAGGATTACGCCGGCGGCCACCGACACGTTCAACGAATCTATATTTCCATACATAGGTATTTTAACCAAGGTGTCGCAGTTCTCAGCCACAAGGCGGTGAAGCCCGCCGCCTTCGCCGCCAAGCACAAGCGCCGAGGGTTGCGTCCAATCCCACTCGGTATGAGCCGTATTGGCATCTGCTGATGTGCCTATCACCCATACGTTCCGACTCTTTAGTTCCTCGATGAACCGGTTGAGATTCACGGTTTTGGCCACTTTAATGTATTCGAGGGCACCCGCAGAAGTTTTTGCGACTGTGTCGGTAAGGCCGACGGCCCGACGCTCTGGTATAACGACACCGTCCACGCCGGCACATTCAGCCACACGCAAAATAGCCCCAAGATTCCTGGGATCCTCGACGCCGTCCAATACGACAATTAGCGGCACGTCGCCGCCTGAGTCCAGTATCTCACTGGTCTTCGCGTAACCCGCCGCCGCAGTGAATGCCAAAACTCCCTGATGATTTGCACCAGGGTCGATAAGGCCCGCTAAGGACTCACGCGGTACGCTGTTCCAGGCGATCGAGCGCAAACGGCATAACTCGATTATCTCGGACAGCCTATGCTCGCGAGATCCGTCAGCGATCAACACTTTGTCGATCCGCCGGGTGTCCGCCCGCAGGGCTTCGAGCACGGGCAGGGCCCCATATATAACCGAAAGCGGCGGTCCCTCGGGACGCGGTTTCTCTTTGCTGTTCTTATTTTTTGCCTTCATAAAGTTGCCATTGAAGGCGCGAATACTTTGTAAATTGGTTTAGATTGCTGGTAGATTCGACGCTGCCAAATTCGCGTTTGCCAAATCCCGACCGCACAATCCCCTTTGGTTCTCTGCGAGATTCGAGTGCCCACACAGCCCCAAGCAGAGGCCTAACCTGCGGATAATCTTCGACCCATATCGTTTCGGGCGCGTGATCTCTGATGGCGAGGATCAATCGCTGTAAATTCTCGCGAGCCAAAAGGCTTTTGTGCTCACCCAGACACGAGAAATCAAAGCCGGCAAGCTGTACCCGAAACCCAACCGGGTCTAACCGCGTGTAAATGTCTAGGACGGACTCGTCTGAGGTCGTTGCGGATTCATCGAGAACTTTTGTGTTGCCGCGGCGCCGTTTCTTTTTGATCGCGTCAACACGGACCTCTTCGATAAGGCCGGTAACGGCGATGGTGACGTCAGCCAGTGCGACCTTTACGACCTCGCCGGTGTTGAAGGACTGGAGCCCAATATATTCGTCCTCGAAACTGAGAGCTTTTAGCCTGACGGGCGGACTATCGGGGGAGAGTGCCGCGTCGCTTACAGTGTCACATTCGATCCCCGACTCTTGCAGCCTGGACCTCAAAACGCTGGCGATGGTCTCGCTTTCGACGCGGGCCAGCGGTAGAGGGACACCGGCTTCCATGATCTCTGACAACTCCCAGGCCTCGAGCGATAACATTCCGGCTACTCCCCCAATTTCAAGTTTTACCGCCTCCATTTTCCCGGTGGCGATCAAATTAAAGCCGCGTTCCCATAATTCCAGCTTACGCAGAGCGAGGTTAATCGAGGCAGCCCTGTCGGCAGCGATCTCAAGCTCAGCCGCGCAGTACATGCATTTAAAACGGTTTGGAGGATTATTGCGCTTGCAGGCCGGACAAAGGACCAATTCGTCAGATCCGAACGCAATATTTTCCGTTTGGATCAGTGGGTCGAACGCGGAGTGAACGTTTGATCGATTGTCGGCGTTTTCGGCCATATCGTTCGTATTGGGCAACAGGATTTTAACACTTTGGCGTCGAATTTGCTTGACCGGTCCGGCCTTGAAAGGCAAACTAAGGTTAAGCATTTCCGACGAAGAAGAATTAGGATGAGCGGTAATTTCAGAGAATAAAGATATTTATACGTTTATTAAACAGTAGATCGATTCAACGTCTGATTTTTTAGCAAACATCCATTCGTTCCGGTCCCTACTTCTCCTTTCGTTCGTGAACTGGCACTGATTCTCGCAGTTTGAGGTATGACAATGCAGTTCGACCCGACGACCAGTTCTTCCTGGCAGTTTGGACATCGAGGCCGTGTCGCCGTCTTCATCGACGGCAACAATCTGTTTCACGCGGCCCGGTTTCATAACATAGACATAGATTACAACAAGCTTTTACGTCTGTTGCTGGGTGACGGACGCCTGCTCCGTGCATTTTTTTACACCGGTGTGGATGTTGGTGCGGAACGCCAACAGGGCTTTTTGCTCTGGATGCGGCGTAACGGCTTTCGCGTCGTGCAAAAGGAATTGAAAACCTTTTACGACGGCACACGCAAGGCCAATCTAGACGTCGAGATCGCGGTCGATATGCTTAGCCTGGCGGGGCGATACGATACTGCGGTCCTGGTCTCCGGAGATGAGGACTTTGTTTACGCTATCAATGCTGTGGCCTATAAGGGCTGCCGGGTTGAGGTCGCTGGCTTTCGCTCAAACACCGCGCCGCGACTTATAGACGTTGGAGACTTTTTTATCGACCTCGGCGATGTGGCTGATTATATCCGCAAGGACATCGGCCAGACTGGCGACTACGATATTCCGTCATTCGTTCCACCCGGTGAGTTGTCTGCCGATCACAGGGACTTTGGCCGTGGCGGCCAGCCGCCCTTCGAGCCCGATTATTCCGATCCTGAAACTGACGACAGCGGAGATTATGTTCGCGGCAGAGGCAATAGATGAAAACCTTTACCCTCAGCGAGGCCAATTCCTTATTGCCCGATATCATCCCTAAACTGGAGTCGATCAAGAGCCTGTACAGCGCGGTCGAGAGTCTGCGGGCATCGGCTCGCGCGGCTGCCGGAGCCTCTGATTTTGGCGGCGGTATGAAAGGTGGAACAGGTTATGTAAATACGCTGTACAAGATCGGGAAGCTGACGACCGAGATCCATGATGCCGGAGTCGAGTTAAAAGACCATACGGTCGGGCTGATCGATTTTCCGTCTGTTCGCGGTGATCGTATTGTGCTTCTATGCTGGAAACTTGGCGAGGGCGACCGCATAGAATGGTGGCATGAAACCGAGACTGGATTTGCCGGCCGGCAGCCGATCTGATCGATGACCGATCAAGGCGTCGAGACAGGCGGTTATCCGCAAACGTTCCACAGGGGATAATCACGAAAAACTTTAACGTCTTCTGCGCTTTACTGTTGACTACTTAAAGTTGATTCTGATATTATCAGCTTGCTTTTAGAACTCTCTTCGAATATTCCTGACCAAGTTGAACGCTAAGCCTATGAATTGTCCGGTGTGTGCTCGGAGTTTAGCCCCGACGCTTTCAATTTGCCCGTCCTGCGGTGCCATGATGTATGACACCGTTCGCGAAGAACTACAAACCAAAATAACGCACGGAGCCGCCCCTGCGATGAATGTGCGTGTGCAGCCGGTACCGGAGGTTAGACCTGTTCAGCAGGCCCGCATCGCGCCGCCGCCGGTTAGAAGCGCACCGCCGTCCGTCCGGAGAACGGAGACGGCCGCTCTTGCGTCATCGAAAACGAGTCCGACGCTTGTTGAGTTTCAGAACAAGAATGCGGCTTTGCCCGATTGGCGGATACAACTGCAAAATGCAGTCCAGCAGCGAAAGGGAGCACATACTCCGGCATCAGAGGTAGTCGCCCAGGCCTCGTCCCATTTTCCGACCAGTGGCGGGAGGGCACTTAAGGCTGAGACCGTGCAGCGGATCGAGCCGGAAGCCGTAGCTGAGATATCGGATCCCCGCGTCGCTAATGCGATGCGCCGCATCACCGAATCGCGAAACAACTTTCTCGACGCCGACGCTGCTCCAAAACGCTCGGCAGCCGCGAAGCCTGCGCCCGCCCGTCCTTACCGTTTCGGCGTAATCACTGCAAACGCGGCGTCAGCCTCTGCGCCGGCTCCGGCATCCGTCAGGCCCGACGCATTGCCAAAACCGAAACTTGTAAACCCTGCACCGCCGCCATCAAAGCGAGATACTAATAAACTACCGCCGATCGAAAGGATCTCTGTTCCGAAAAGTGTGGAAGCGGAACTTGATCCAGATGTGATCGAGGATACGATCGTTCCGACGGAGTTTGCAGAGATCAAACGCATCCAGATCATAGCCGAACCAACAGAGATTGATGAGATCGAAACTTCGGAACTCTCATCGGACGATATCGAGGATCTGGCGCCATTGTCAATGCGATTTAGCGCCGGGCTTTTTGACCTTATAATCGGTGCATTTGCCGCGGGCCTTCTGCTGTCGCCAATAGCGTTTACGAGCGGCGAATGGTTCACGGGTGCCGGGCTGATAACCTTTGCCGGCACGTGGGCCATCGTTTCATTTTTCTATATGACACTCTGCCTGGGGTTTTTTGGCAAGACCATGGGAATGAGGCTCTTTTCGCTCGAACTCGTTGATGCGGTCGAGAATGAATATCCAACGCTGCACCAGGCCGCCGTCAATTCTTCGGTCTTTATCCTCTCCCTTATTTTCGGAGGCGCGGGTTTCCTGACCACACTCTTTAACGAAGAAAAACGTGCGCTGCACGACCTTTTGTCGGGAACGATCCTTGTCAGAGAGTTCTAAGCGGGAGCGAAATATAACCTCGAATTGGCCTAAAGCTCTCGTGCTTTAGGCCTTTACTTTGTTTTTCAGTTCTTCCAATTAAGCTGCGGCAGGCAACTGTCGGGATCGATAATTCCCGAATAGGCCGTGT
>JBBQGO010000020.1:0-13287 GCA_038323125.1 Pyrinomonadales bacterium | reverse complement strand
TTCACCCTCGCCGATGCGAAGGCCATCGCCTACGTTGAGGTTCAACTCTTCGAGAAGGACCCTTGCAACTGCGACGCCGTTATTCTCAAGCAGTGTAAAATCGAATGACTCCCCGGACGAAAGCCTAAAGTTGCCGACGAGCGGGAATGGAGGCTCGATGCCTCTGAGTTCAATAAACGCGAGGCTTTCGTTCGCGGGATCAGCCGGCCGGGCCATAAGCGAGGTCGAGATCGTCTCGTTACGCTCCTCGACGATCGGAAAGCGGCTTACGACCTCTTCGATCGCGGATATGTCCGTCGGAGAAAAGTCGTTTGTTGAGCTAATATCGACATCGGCCGTCATCAACGCTCGTGCGTCGTTGCCGACAACGCGAGTCAGGTTCTGAATAAGCGAGCGGAGTGCGACGACCGACCCGACGCCGAGCGCGATACACAGAAAGAAAAACAACAGCCGCCGCCATGACGAACGAATTTCCCTACGGGTCAGGTTGAAAATAAACTTCATACTTTCTTACCACAGAGAACACAGAGAACACAGAGTACGAAATGAGGGCATTCTCGGCAGTTTTCCGTTAACTCAGGTAGCCTGAGCGGCGTCTGTAGGGTTGTCATCGTCATTCGATACCCGCCCATCGGTCAGGACGATCTGCCGCTGTGCCTCGAGGGCCAGTGCGGCATCGTGCGTGATCAGCATCAGCGTGACGCGGTTGCTGCTGTGCAGCCCTTTCATCAGATCGAAAATATGCCGTCCGTTCTTTGAGTCGAGATTGCCGGTCGGTTCGTCGGCTAAAAGTATTTTTGGAGCGTTGGCGAATGCACGGGCGATCGCGACGCGCTGTTGTTCGCCGCCCGAGAGTTCGGACGGGTAGTGGTGGCCGCGGTTCGATAGGTCGACCTCGTCGAGCAGCATCGCCGCCCGCTCATGAGCGTTTGGCGAGCCGAGGATCTCTAACGGAACGATTATGTTCTCAAAGGCGGTGAGACTCGGTATCAGATGAAACGATTGAAAGACAAAGCCTATCTTCTGACTCCGTAAGCGAGCCAGGTCGTCTTCGCCCATCGCTGTCACCTCTTCGTCATCGATCCAGATCGTCCCGGATGACGGTGCATCAAGCCCCGCTATTAAACCCAGCAGCGTCGATTTGCCGCTGCCCGAGGCACCGGTCACGGCCACAAACTGACCGTCCGGGATCTCAAACGTAACTCCGTCGAGTATCGTCAGATCGTCCGTACCTGATCGGACCGTTTTGGTTACCTGTTTAAGTTGGATCATAGATCTGCGTTGATGCGTAAGAACCGGAAGCGGGACTCATGGCGTTAATCTTAGCTTGCGAAAAAACCGTGAACAAGTTCCAATTATTCGGCATCAAAATTACTAAGTTGTTGTCCGCTATATCGTTTCATGCATATTGTTATTCGAATTACGGTAATTGTTAGTTTCGCATGTCTCGTTCTTTTAGGTTCGGGATGCTCCGCACCTGATGCCGGGCCGACGCTTGAAAATAGGCCTATCGCGCCGGATGCCGTGTCCAACCGTCCAAAGATCATTGCTTTTGGCGACAGCCTTACTGCGGGCTTTGGCCTTTCGGAAAAGGAATCGTATCCGTATCTTCTTCAGGAAAAGCTCAAGGCCGATGGTTTCGATTACGAAGTGATCAATGCCGGCGTTTCGGGCGACACAAGCATTGGCGGGCTCGAGCGGAGCGATTGGGTGCTCGATCAGGAAAACGCACAGATACTCGTACTTGAACTAGGTGCCAATGACCTGCTTCGCGGTGTCCCTGTGGCGCGGATGAAGCAAAACCTCGATAAGATCATTCGCAAGGCAAAGACGAAAAATATCAAAGTGCTGCTCTGCGGCATGCTCGCTCCGCCGACAATGGGTGCTGAGTATCAACGCGATTACACGATGGCCTTTCCCGACCTCGCAACCGAGCACAAAGTCGCTTTCCTTCCGTTCCTTCTCGAAAATGTCGCTCTAAATAAAGAGCTGAATCAGGCCGACGGCATACACCCGAACGCCGAGGGCGCGAAGATAATGGCGGACAATATTTACAAGGCCTTGAAGCCGCTGCTGTGACCGTGGCGTCATGCGGATCGGACGCGAAACGCCAAGCGGCATTTGCCCCAATTGATCGATATGAACGTAACACATCTCGAGTGTGCCCTGTGCGGCCTCGCTCACGACGCGGGCAAGCTGCATAACCTCTGCACTGACTGCGGCAAGCCGCTGCTCGTCCGATACGATCTGGCGAAGGCCGCCGAAACGTTATCGATACGATCGCTCGCATCGCGGGAATCGACCCTATGGCGTTACCGCGAGGTCCTTCCGGTCGCGGATCGCAAGAACATCATCACACTAGGCGAGGGCTGGACCCCACTTTTCCGCGTGGACAGGCTTGCGGCGGCTTTGCTAGTAAAACTCGATCTCTATATCAAGGACGAAGGCCAGAACCCGACGCAGAGCTTTAAGGCCCGCGGCATGACAACCGCCATCTCGATGGCAAAGGAACTTGGCGTAACAAAACTCGCCGTGCCATCCGCCGGTAATGCCGCCGGAGCACTTGCCGCTTATGCCGCCAGTGCCGGGATGGAGGCGAACATCTTCATGCCGTCGGACACGCCGCAGGCAAACATCATCGAGTGCGAACAGATGGGTGCTAATGTAACGCTCGTTGACGGGCTGATCACGGACTGCGGCAAGATAGTCGCCGAGCGCAAAGACGCCGAGGGATGGTTTGATGTTTCGACTCTCAAAGAGCCCTATCGCGTCGAAGGCAAAAAGACGATGGGCTACGAACTCGTGGAACAGTTTGGCAGCGGCAGTAGGCATGAGTCCGCAATCCGCACTCCGCTATCCGCAATTAGACTCCCCGACATGATCCTCTACCCCACCGGCGGGGGCACGGGCCTGATCGGTATGTGGAAGGCATTCGACGAAATGGAGCAGATGGGCTGGATCGGCCCGGAACGCCCTCGGATGGTCTCGGTTCAATCCGCAACATGCGCTCCCATCGTCAATGCATTTCACGCCGGCGAACGCTTTGCCGACGAGTTCGAGAACGCGGCCACCGTGGCGTCGGGTTTACGCGTTCCTAAGGCCATCGGAGACTTCCTGATCCTCGATGCCATCCGGGCATCAGGCGGAACCGCCGTCACCGTTACAGACGACGAACTGGTCGCGGCTGTAGCCGAGATCGGTGCCGCCACCGGAATATTTTGCGCTCCCGAAGGTGCCGCATGCCTGCCTGCCTTGAGAAAGCTGATAGAACAAGGATCGGTAAACGAAGGCGAGTCGATCGTGATCTTCAACACAGGTTCGGGCATTAAATATTTAGAAGCATTCTCCTAATATCGATGATGTGGCATCCAAGAAGTGAGTTTCGCGTGTTGTGAAAAAATGAATATTTCGCGCGATAAAATGATTTTATCGCGCGAAATTTTGTCTTTAACTTGAGAAAATGGGTCTCCGGCGTTAGAAAAAAAATGCTCACCGCAATCCTTGAGTAACAACTGCGAGATCGCGCAAAAAAGAAGTACTAGCGCAAGAAATGGAAAAATAATCTTGAGAAATCAGGGTTTCCTCTCCGACTACCGGAACATCCATCGCGGTGCTGGCCGAGCGATCGGCGGTCGTTTCGCAAACTTCCGTATAATTCGTAATACTTTCTAAAATTTGGTAAAATCCGCGTGGGATCGGTGCGCCCTAGGGCGGTAGAATAACCTTATGTTTAGTGACAATTTTAGACGCGGCGAAGGGAAGGGAAACGGCAAGAAGGGCTCGAAGGCTGTTTCGAAGATGGCGGACATTGGCTGGAAGGCATTTCAGGCGGTGAACACCGCTTTGCCCGAAAGCGATGCGATCAAGCCTGCATGGGCGGCCGAACCGCTGTTGAAGTCCTATGAGCGGACAGCACCGCCGCTTGGGTTCCCGCGCGAGACCGATTCGCTTTGCCCGACGTGCGTCAAACAGGTCCGCGAGGGCGTGATCAATAAATCTATCCCGCTTGAGATTTTGATGAACTCGCACCCGGGCGAGATAAAGGCACAGATCGTTGAGGAAAATGGACAGGTCGTCATGCGCAAGACTTGCCCGACGCACGGCGAGTTTGTCGATGTGATGGCGACCGACCCCGCGTTTTTAGAGCGTATCGAATCGCTTTTCTACGGCCGCGACTTTAAGGCCGCCGAGGACAAGCACGTTCATCACCACGGCACTTCGGATATCAAATTTGGCCGTGGGGCGGTGCTTACGGTCGACCTGACCAACCGCTGCAACATGATGTGCAATCCGTGCTTTATGGATGCAAATCAGGTCGGTTACGTTCACGAACCGACATTTGAGGACACACGGGCGATCCTCGACCGGGCTATCTCGTTTAAACCGCGCCGTCAGATCATCATTCTGTTTTCGGGCGGCGAACCGACCATTGCACCGCATTTTCTCGAGTCTGTTGCGTATGCGAAAAAGATCGGTTTTTACCGCATACTCGCCGCGACAAACGGTATTCGATACGCCGAGGATATTGAGTTTTGCAAGGCGGCTAAGGCGGCGGGCCAGCATGGCGTTTACCTACAGTTTGACGGAACTAACGAGGAAGACAACGAGCATCGCGGAGTGGGAAACCTGTTTGACGTCAAACTCAAGGCGATCGAGAATCTCGCTTCCGTAGGGATCAAGGTCACATTGGTCACGACCATCGTCAATTCGTGGAATAATAAGGGCATTGGCAGCATAGTTAAATTTGCCGCCGAGAATATTGACAAGGTGCAGACGATCGCTTTCCAGCCGGTCAGCTTTACCGGCCGCGACGAGGATGTGTCCGATAAGGACCGTATCGCACAGCGATACACGCTATCCGGTATGACGCACGATCTCAAGGAGCAGCTCGGCGGTGTGCTCGAACCGCTGCGGGATTGGTTTCCGCTTAGTTCCTATTCGGCGTTTACCTCGGTTATGGATATGCTTCAGGGGGCCGATGCTCCGTGGGGATGGTCGTCCTGCAACTGCCATCCGAACTGCGGGATATTCACACTGATCGTCGTCAACAAGCACACAAATCAGATGACGTCGCTCTTCGACTTTTTCAATTACGAACAGTTTATGAAGGACGTATCGGTCATAACCGATACTGCCCGCGGCAAGAAATTGACAATGGCGCAGCTCGGGATGGCCATTATGCGCAATTATGACGCCGCAAAGGCGCCGGACGGCTTTCCGATCTCGCAGATCCTAAACCTCTTTAAGCCGTCATCTGCGGATTCGAACTCGGACCGCAACGACCGTATGAAGGCCGAGCCGAAAGACGCCGCTGACGATATGTGGCGTGTGCTGTGTGTCGAGGGTATGTGGTTCCAGGACCTGTTCAATTACGATTTTCGCCGCACCGAGATGTGCGTCATCCCGTACGGTACGCAGGAGGGCGAGGTTTCGTTCTGTGCTTATAACACCGGTGTCGGCTGGCGACAGATCATCGAGGAGATGCACAAGACAGCAAGCCTCGGCGAATGGTATCAGGAACACGGCCGGCATGCCGTGTATGCCAAGGGCAAAGAGGTGCCCGGCATTCAGAAAGTCCGCTCATTGAGCCTGCCTGTGATCGCAAAGATCGTTTCAGAGGACATCGACGCACCCGCCGTTTCGCCTTACCTTGTTGAGGAGACCGAGTCTGAGACCATGGGGGTCTAGCGTAGGAACATGATGCTGCTCACCCTCAGGCCCTCGATATTTTGATCTCAGAGCTAACGGCCTTCAGAAAACGAACGTAAATAATTCATGAGTCGAAAGAAGAAACACAATTATTCTAGTCCGTGTTGTGGCTCAAAAATCTCTTCTCAAAATGTTCCGCCGAGAAGTTATCATATTTGTCAGCATCGTGGATGGGAAGATTGCCCGGTTCAATTTAAGGACCACAACTACGAGGGACCAGCCAACAGTGTTTCTTTAAATCAGGCTAAAAAGAACCTTGCGAAATTTGGAGTTGGAGTGTTGTCTTGGGGTAATAATGTCGAAAATCCCAAGGAACAATCTCTTGATGAATTATTGGCAAAGGTCACCGCCGAAAATTTGCACGGCGAAATTGACACCGGCAGTTGAGTCGGACAGGAGGCGTGGTAATGAGTCACGTTCCCGAACGCAGAGCTTATTGCGCACTTACCTGAGGCCGTAACAATAGAAGTACTGAAGAAATTAAAGTCGTTGTTATAAACGCCACGCAGTAAAGATCAGCTATGTAGAAATATATCGACGCGATTCTTCCGATCGATCTGGTTTTGCCCCAAGTCTAACTAGTCCCTAAGGTTAATATTTCAGTATGAACAGCCTTGTGTTTTCAAATATGGTGCACCGGCCGGCGCGGACGGCGGTCAGCATCATTGGTATAGGCATCGGTATCCTGCTGATCGTATTTACGGTCGGCCTGGCGAACGGCACTATGCGCGAGCGGGCCGCACGCGAGTCCAATGTCGGTGCCGAGATCATGTTCCGGGCGTCCGGGAGCATGGGAATGAGCGGTTCCGACTCGCTGCGTTTGCCCGTAGCGATGGCCGGTGAGATCGAGAAGGTCGAGGGCGTCGCCGTTGCCGTTCCGATAGCCCAGACAAGCGTCGCAGCAGAGGACGGTATGACTGGCTCGCGGCTTATTGACGGCATACCCTATGACCGTTACGCGGCCGTGGCGGGACTGCAGGTTATACAGGGCCGCAAGTTCGTGGACGGCCGTGACGAGATGATGACGGATACGGCATGGATCGAACGCCGTAAAATGAAGATCGGAGACAAATTTAGTTTGTATGAACGGGATTTTGAGATCGTCGGTACTTATGAGCCTAGTGCCGGGGCACGCATCAAGATCCCGCTGGCGACCCTGCAGGCACAGATCGGGGCCGACGGTAAGGCATCGGCCTTTCTCGTAAAGGCAAAAGAGGGCTTTACGCCCGACGTGGTGGGCGACAATTTGCACGCGGCCTTCCCGGATAATCAGATCATACTGACCAGCGAGCTCGAGGAACTTTATATGCAGGGAATACCCGCGCTCAATGTTTTTCTGGACGTTGTGATCGGTGTCGCCGCCGCCATCAGCGGGCTGATAATCCTGTTGACGATGTATACGACGGTTACCGAACGCACCCGTCAGATAGGCGTGCTCAAGTCGCTGGGAATGTCAAAGACACGGATCGCGTGGACCATTGTCCAGGAGGCCCTGGTGATCAGTTTCGCGGGTGTCGTCGTTGGCGTGGCCGCGATGTTTGTTCTCAGGTACATGCTTACCAAGTGGACGTCAATGTCGGTGGTGGTCGACCCTCAGACGGTTCTGACCATAGTGGTCGTAGGACTTCTCAGTGGATCTCTCGGGGCACTCTATCCTGGCCTTCGCGCCGCACGGCTCGATGCGATTGATGCACTTAACTACGATTGAGGGACGGCGAGGGCCGGGTATACGGCTCGGATGATTTGCGGTAAAATCGTCAATTGCTGTTTTTAGGAGCCTGGTGGCCCTGACTCAACGTCGAACCAATCACTGGCTGCCGGCATCTGAGAAACGATAACCTGTTCAGATTTTGTTTTCGATTTGCCGAAAAGTAAGACTGCCAATTCACGTAATATGAACCACTTACGAGCAGATCGAGAAGCGATGCGGCGAAGCGCGTGCTTCCTCCTGCTCTGCAGCCTGCTGCTCTCGGCCGTCTTTGTCCAGGGTCAGATCAACGGGCCCCATTCGAACGGAGTTACGGCCGCAGCCAGTCCGGCTGGGATCGATCATGGCTTTAGGATAGAGAAGCTCCCGGTGGCCGGAGGTTCAGAGGTCCTTACGATATTTGCAAAGCGTATGGGCGGCGAGGTCATCGAAGCGCAAAACGCGGCCGAGATCCCGCTGGTAAGTATTTTGCGCGATACCCTCGGTGATGACGACCCAACCAATGACCGCCTTCGCTATGTCTGGATGCTGACCCACACGCGGGCGTCGAAGATCCAGAAGATTTCAGCTTTCGTGCCTTTTCTCTATATGAGAACGACAAATAACTCGAAGATCGACAATAGGCCGCCTCCGGCGATCCTTGACGTTCAGGCATCGGACCAGGCCATGTGGGATAAAGTTTTTTGGGAGGTCTTTAAGAAACTGGTATTAAGCGAGTTTGGGATCGGAGTAAGAGCATCGGCAAGGCATTATAGGCGCAATACGCTTGATTATCGCCGCTCAGCCGTCGCATCTGCGATGGCGGTGCTGTCGCTGTACAAGGAAGTAAACGGCGGGGAAGTATTGAGCAACAGGGAACTCCGCGATATCCAGGCCCGATTATCACTGTCGGACACCCTGCTCGGCTGGCGCATGCAGAGTGAAAATCTGGGACGGGTTTTTGAGAAAGAACGAGCCCGGAATAGGGACACACGAGGTAATAATTGGGAGCTGCTCAGGCAGTATGCCGAGTCACAGGGACTTTATTTTGAACCGCTTCAGATGCCTGACGAAACGACACGGCACGCGATCCTCTGGGCCGCTGAGTCGGACATAGCTGCTAATAAAGGCCGGAAATTTGAATCCAGGTTTCTGAATATCAAGAACCCGTGGACCGACCCGAAGCTTACCAATTGGAAGGGCTACCGTCAGGTGCGTTGGTACGATGCCGAAGACCGCATCGTCCCGGCGGACACCCCGAACGCCGCTCCAAGGACGCTAATACCGCTTGCGATCTATGGCCTTGATCATCCTAAGATCCCTGCCCTGCTTGTTGATTTTCGGAATAACGGTAATACGAAACGACGGGAGATGTCACGACGGGTACTAAATGACCTGACGAGCGACGTGATCTCGCTTTCGCGGTTCGGCGGCCTGCCATATACGTTTGGACGATTCTTCTATGATTTCGCCACGCAGCGGCGGGGGTTGGATGTGAACCAGGTTTCACGTATGCGTTCATATTCGCAGCTAAAACTCCTGCTGGCTCTCGATGCGTCACTCGACCCTGAGTTTGAGGCCGAAATCGAACGCAGGGTAGAGCACGCTACGCTCAACCCGATGGAAAACGACACGGATGTCGAATCGAAGATCGCCAGGAACCAGTATGAGAATTTAATGGCCTTTGCTAAAGACCCGAAAGGGCTTCCGAGACGCGTGATGAATGACCGTCGCGCAGAAATGGTCCGGCTCAAGCATGGAGGCAAACAGCGAACTCTTTTCTCAATAGCCCATGTTTTCTCTCTAGGGTTTTATACCCATCGCGAGAAACATACGCCAGAGTTGTTTGCACAGATGGACAAACGGCGGCAATTGGACTTTCACGAGCGGGTATTGAGCGAGGTCGCTTATGACTCGGCCCGGCCCGAGATCGATAGCGACATTCAGCAAGTGAGGCGATCGCTGACATTTGTTTCTGAGAATGGTGCCGCATCGAGAACCAAGACCGCCCGTTCGCTGGCCAAGATCTTTTCGATGACGAGCGATGATGATATTCGCGAATTGTGTCTAACGGCCATGTACCGTATCGACAACTCGTCAGCGAAAAAGGAACTGCTCGCTATTTATAACAACACCAAATCCCCCGTTCGCTGGCGCGAACTCAGCGCCCGCTACCTGAAGCTCGCCGCGGCCGAGGGCCATCGAATGTCTGCCCGCGACGCCGAACAGGTTAGCGGGATCGCTTTACACTAAACGCAGTATTTTTTTCATTGATGCTTCGTCGATCAACGATTATCACATTTGTTCTTGTCTTTCTTTGCGTCACCACGGCATATACGGGCCAGGCGGCGGCACAGGGGGTAAAGCGTGTCGTCATCGTTAAGATCGATGGACTACCGGGGTACTACGTTGATCGTTTTGTAAAGGAGAGGGACCCCAAGACAGGCCGGACTGTATTGCCGTGGTTCGACGAGATCTTTTACAAGAATGGCTCACGCGTAGCCAATTTCTATACGCACGGCATGAGTCTTTCAGGCCCTTCATGGAGCCAGCTCGATACCGGACAGCACCTGCAGATCAAGGGCAATGTCGAGTTTGACCGGTATACGATGCACGCCTATGATTACCTCAATTTCTTTCCCTACTATGTTCAGTATGGCCTGAAGAAAAAAATGGACATGCCGGCTGTCGAAGTGCTCGACCAGCTGGAGATACCTCTGCTCTACGACGCCTTCCCTTACGAAAAACGATACACCAGCCACCAACTCTTTCAGCGCGGCAATAACTGGGAGGTTCTGGCGAGCGGTTTTCTTAACTTATACCCCGGCAACCCGGGTGATTTTATCGATGAATGGACGATGGGGCTCGATTTTCGCAAGACCACCATCAATCAGATCGAGCGTGACATTATCTCAAAGGTGAGCAAACGGCCCGAGATCGACTATTTCGACTATTACGACGTCTCTTTTGATCATATGTCACATCACAACAACGATACGGCCTCCCGGCTCGTTGTTCTGAAGGACCTAGACCGGACTCTCGGGCGTATCTGGAGTGCGATCCAGCTTTCTCCCCGAGCCGATGAGACTGCATTGGTGCTGGTGTCCGATCATGGCTTTAACTCAGACCCGAAGGTCTATAGCCAGGGGTTCAACATTGTCAATCTGCTCGCAAGCTCGGCGGGCGGCGGCCATCATATTGTGACGAAGAGGCGCTTGATGCTCGACTATACGATCAAAGGGGTGTATCCCCTTGTCCCATTGATCCGGACCCCGTCAGAGAACTCATATTATCTGAAGGGGCAACATAGCGATTATCCAACAGTCATTATCGATTTCGATGGCAATGAGCGTTCATCCCTACATTTGCGTAACGCCGATCTGAACAAACTGCACATCCTGCTGCAGCAATTGCAGCGGACAAAGCTATCCGGCGAACTAAGGGCCGGGGCGACAAGGTCGTTTTTTGAGATCATCGAAAAGAATCGCTTCCAATGGCAAGACACCTACGATCAACTTAGTGATGAGCTTGACGCCCTGAGGCAATGGACGGAGGCCCAGCAAAAGATCGTAAGCACCCATCCCGTGAAATACAGTTCTGACGATATCTCGAAGGGTGTAGATAAGGAAGATCGCCGAATCGCCGCGCTTGTCGCGATAGACGTAGCCGCCGAAAGCGATTACCGTACTTACCTCGCGACACTCGGAAACCTACTGGCCCTGAAAAGAGATAGTTTTGACGCCCGAAAGGCCAAAATTGAGGACCTGATCGCTCCCGGGGCGATGGGCGATCTTAATTCGCTGTATGAACTGCAGAATTACCCGGTGGGGCTTTCGCGTGCCGGTCTCATACTTAAGGCCGATCAGGACCTCGACCTTGATCGAAGTTTCACCCGAGTTAACTACTTTGAATTACTGCAGGCGCAGCGGGTGCGCAATAACGTTCAGCCCTCCGTAGCCAATCGTCCTGTGGATTTCACTGCTGTCCGTATCCCCTATGCAGCAATTAGCGAGGCACTTCCTGAGCACATTGCCGCAAACGAAGACTTGGTCTGGGTCTATGCCGGGGCTCAGAACCAGGCACTGATCCTCTCCCGAGTAGACAGAGCCGGCGGCCGCAGCTTTTTCTATTTGCCGGTCGCACGGCTAAGCCAGGACGCTGACGGCAGGATCACGTTTCGACCGGGTGAGTGGCGAGCGGGTCTGCCGCTCAAGTATTTTGAGGATGAGAACCTTGGGATTCCTCCAGCCGAACGCCTCGCATGGCTCAACGAGTGGCACACTGAGCACGAATGGCTGCGGGCAATTCATAAAGCTCGCTATTCCAACGGGTTGATCGGACTTAACGAACAGCTCGGACGAAAACCGATCTTCGAAGCCCAGGACGGCGGTATCCCCGAGCTCCAGCGTCTAATCCGCAGATTCCGGGAGCGCCAGCGAATCCTTAGCGAGACCGATCTGCTGGTGATGGCGAATGATCATTGGAATTTTGACGTTAAGGGATTTAACGCCGGCGGCAATCATGGGTCATTTTTTCGCGTATCGACCAACGCGACGTTTATGTTGGCGGGCGGTGCTAAAACGAACATCCCACGAGGCCTCGTCGTCGAAGAACCCTATGACAGCCTGAGCTTTGTCCCGACCGTTCTGCGGCTTATGGGTAAGGTCGATGACGAGAACCGTCCGGTCGATGAACTTCAGAGCATTGGTTTTCGAAAGTTCCCGGGACGCATTGTAAAGGAAGTGGTCGCAACGAGCCGGTAGCTGCCGAAAGCAGCGAAAATTTCGCCGCGGGTTAGAAGCATATGGGGTAATAAGTTAAAATTGCCCGGTGGCGGCATCCAATGGCTTAGCTTCGGGGTTGAGTTTTCGTGCCCACTTAATGTTTTTGTTGAATCTTTTTGATCAGTAGGGATGCCTAGTCTAACTCGAAATTTAAAGGTACTTCAGGTCGTTTTCCTCGTCCTCGGGCTGATACTGTTTTCTTATATTATTTACAGTGTCGGCCCCGATCAGATCTTTTCGTCGATCAGGGTAGTAGGTTTTGGGTTTGTAATCATTATTCTTGTCTCGGCAGTCAGGCATCTCTTGCGTTCTATCGCCTGGCTCCATTGCATCGAGGAAGACCACCGGCAGATAAAAATATTCGACCTGTTCAACGTGAGGCTGGCCGGTGATGCCGTCAGGCTATTGAGTTTTACCGGCCCCTTCCTGGGCGAAACGAGTAAGGCCGTTCTGATCCGTAAACGCCTGCCGATGGTTCACGGGATGTCCTCGATAATAATCGAGAATCTGTCGTATACGATCGGTGTCGTATTCGTCGTAATTACTGGTTTGGCGCTGTTTGTAGCCAACTTCTCGACTAAGACGAGCGTTAGATGGATGGGTGCGGTGATGAGTATCGGCATGCTGGCCGCGCTCATCGGCGGCCGATACGTCATTACGAAACGCGTGATGGTGTTTACAAGGCTCGGGCGGTGGTTCGCGCGGAATACCGACGTCGCCTGGTTCAAGGCGCAGGCCATCGGAATAGAGGCCACGGAAACCCGGATCCACGATTTTTACAAACGCCGCGGGTCGACATTTTATCGTGTGCTGCTGCTTAGCCTGGGAGCGAACCTGGTAAATATCTTCGAGGTGTACCTGATCCTATATTTTATCGGGGTCGACGTTAACCTGATGCTGTCTTATATCATCGAGACCATGATGAAGATCGTTAATATACTGTTTTTCTTTGTGCCGGGACAAGTTGGAGTGCTCGAGGGTGGCAACGCGATTGTCTTTAAGGCGCTCGGTCTGGCGGTTTCTGAGGGTGTGACATTGTAGGTCATCGAAAAGATCAGGACCATATTTTGGGGAGCCTACGGTCTGTTAATATGGAGGATCGCGTTT
>JBBQGO010000019.1:0-13512 GCA_038323125.1 Pyrinomonadales bacterium | reverse complement strand
ATCCGGCGGAGGATTATCACCAAGCGTATTTCGCAAATAATCCGAACCAACCCTATTGCGCCGGAGTCGTCGCACCAAAAGTCGCTAAATTTAGACAAAAGTTTCTGAATCGGCTGAAAACATAATGTTGCCCAGAGAATTTGAGTTGTCCACAGATGGACTCGGATCAACTCAGATAGGAAGAAGGGGGCAGGTTGAGGACGTATCTGTGTCTATCCGTGTTCATCCGTGGAACTAATCGCGATCACAATTTCCCCCACAACATCAGCACCCCTATAACGATAAACCCGAGAGCGACTATTCGCTGAAGCCACTCGGTCGGTATCCACTGGCTGAGAACACCGCCCAGTAGGACACCGAGCAGGGAAACCAGCACGAGTGCGAGGCTCGCACCGATGAATACTGCCACCTTTGAGTCCGTCTTGGCTGACATCGTGATGACGGCGAGCTGCGTTTTGTCTCCAAGCTCTTCCATAAAGAGCACGGCGTATGCTGTTCCAAATGTTTTCCAATCCATTCTGCTAGTCTAATCTCTCGCGGGTTCGTTGCAAATCATAATTCCACAGCAATCTGCACAACAGGGAAGAGGCGGCGGAGGAGTGACGAGCCGTATAAGTTCAATAAATGTGTGTAAGGTGGCTAGTCTATCAGTCCTCAAACCGTAACTCCTCAATGATCTCCTGCATATATTGCCGGCCGCGATCGAGTTCGTCGGGTTTTAGCGAGACGGCGCCGACCACGGCATGGCCGCCGCCGCCGTAGCGTTCACAGATCTCGGCGATATTGTGCAGGCGCGGACGCGGCGACCATGGGTTGGAACCTACCGAGATCTTTGTCCGAAACTCGCTTTGCGTCAGGGCGACGTTGTACGTGGTTTCCGGATAGAAATAGTACGGGATGAACTTGTTATAGCCGTCGACGCCCGTGTCGGTCAGGTCAAAGCTAACCACGCCGCGCTCGTATTGGGCACGCTGCTTGATCATGTTAACGGTGTTCCAATGACGCTCGAGCGCCGGTGCCAGCCTGGCTTGGACATCTTCGCTCTCGACAATTTCGGCCAACGGACGCTGGGTCAGGTCACGGATAATATTTTCGACGAACGCGGGATCCCTTTCACCCTCGAGCACCTGCATTAGTTTTAGTGCGGGCGATCGAAGTTCAACGCACTGAGCAGGCGAATCGTACAACGCACCGTCAATGATATGTGCCCACTCGATGAGCTCCGCAAGAGCTGGGTCTTCAAAATCATACTTTTCCTTAGCTATCCGTGCGATAAACTCAGCGCACGATTTGCTGGTTGTGTCGAGAAACTTCTTGCCTGACGTGTCGGCCAGGAAATGCTGTTCATCCTCGGGCGTAAGGAAGGCAGAATGTTGATGATCGAACCACCATGTCAGCCTCTCGTCGGGGCAGTATTTGAAATCAACGATCGCATTCTCGTCGCCGTCAAACTGTTCACGGTCAAATGCGTTGCCGGCCCGGTGCATTGTGGGCGTGTAATAGATCTCGGCGTCAGGGTGGATCTTTGCTCGATAAAACTTGCTAAAGACCGCGGCCGACGAAACGCCGTCAAAACAGTTGCCGTGATAGAGTATTCTCAGTTTCATATAATATTTTAGGTACGGGCAAAACATTTTAGGCTAGAGGACGCGGCCCTCTTCGTCAAGGAAACGTATATGAATATAAGGCTTGCCACGCAGGCGGACGCGGCCACACTTGCCGAATTCAATCAGGCGATGGCTCTCGAAACCGAATCGATGACCCTCGATCCTGACATAGTTCTCCGGGGCGTCGAGGCGGTATTTCAAGACGCAAAGAAAGGTTTTTACGTTGTCGCCGAAGACGCCGGACGGGTCGTGGGCTGTCTTATGATCACGTTCGAATGGAGCGATTGGCGAGCCAGTTGGTTCTGGTGGATCCAAAGCGTCTACATACTGCCGGAGGCCCGCGGGCAGAAGATCTACAGCCGCCTGTACGATTTCGTCAGGGCCCAGGCCACTCCCGAAAAAATGTGCGCGGGATACGGCTATATGTCGAGACGAACAACACCCACGCCCAGCGTGTGTACGAAAAGCTAGGAATGCACGATCTGCCGTATCTGATGTATGAAGAGAACCTATGACAAGATCAGCGAAGCCGAGTTCGCACGCATCTGCCGCGGCATCGATGAGGATCGACAAAGCATCATCAAACATAATCCGCTCGGCACCGATGAAGAGATACTGTTGTGGATGCTGCTGAGCTGCCTGATCAGCTTTTTGAACTTAACAGATGTTGAAGCTCCCTGTTTTCCGGGAAAGCCGAGTGCGGGTACTTATCGGGACGCGATACTTTTTGTCCTGAAGGACCGCAGATCGGCAGACTTCGACCCGGCCAAGTACTTAAACTTATTAGCTGACGCGCCGGGGTTAATGACCATTTAACTATGCTTATTCAGAAGTTTGTTCTAACGGCCTTTCAACAAAACACGCGTGTCGTCGTGTGCGAGGCCACAAGGCGTGCGATCTGTATCGACCCGGGCGACAAGGCCCCTGAGATCGTAGATTTTATCAGATCAAGCGGCTGCAGCCTGCAGGCCATTACGCTGACGCACGGCCATCTTGACCACGTCGGCGGTACCGCGTACCTGGCCGGCGAGTTTCCCGACGCCGAAGTTCTGCTGCACGAGGGCGACGAGGACCTGTATTACGGATTGCCTCAGCAGCCGCTATTTATGGGGATCCAGCCCGAGCAGATGAAGGCCCTCGGGATGGACTATGCCGCGCCGCCAAAGCTGACGGGAAACTGGCAGCATGGCGAGGTTTACGAGGTGGGCGAGCTAAAATTCTCGGTGCGTCATTGCCCGGGACACACCCGCGGCCATGTTGTGCTCGCCGAAGAAACGGAAAAAAAGGTGTTCGTGGGCGATTGCCTGTTCGAGGGTTCGATCGGGCGAACGGACCTGCCGGGTGGAGATCATGAGCAATTGATCGAGTCGATCACTAATAACATTTTGAGTCTCGGTGATGATTTTGTTGTCTATTCGGGCCATGGCCCCGAGACGACGGTCGGACGTGAGAAGACGGCAAATCCGTTTCTTAACGGCACGTATCAAATGCCCGCACGCGGACGATTTTTCTAGCCGGTTCGGGACGAGCGGCCCGAAATAGACATTTAGGGAACAGGAAAGGGAGGACCTATGAGAAAACTCGCAGCAGCATTTCTTTGCACATGCATTTCGACGCTTGGCATTTTTGCCCACGGCGATGACCGTCACTTTGAAAACAAGCAAGATTTTACCGTTCGGACCACCAAGGTGAGCGGCAACGTTTATATGCTGCAGGGCCGCGGCGGCAACATCGGTGCCCTCACCGGGCCCGACGGGATACTGATCGTCGATGACGATTACAAAGCCGTAAGCGAAAAGCTGCGCGACGCCCTGAAGGAACTAGGTTCACCCAATCCGCGGTTTATCCTCAATACGCATTGGCACAGCGACCACACCGAGGGCAACGACTTCTTTGGCAAGGGGGCGATCATCGTCGCCCACACCAACGTTCGAAAACGCCTGCTCGATCCGCCCATGGTTTTTGGTCAACGGATGGGACCGTACGCGTCCCACGCACTTCCCATCGTTACCTACAGCGAGACCATGTCCCTGCACGTCAACGGCGAGGAGGTTCGCGTCGTACATTATCCCAAGGGGCACACGGATGGTGATTCGATCGTCTACTTTGTAAATTCCAAGGTCGTCCACCTTGGCGATCATTTCTTCGTCGGGCGGTTTCCTTTCGTGGACCTGGCCAGCGGCGGGAGTGTACAGGGGATGATAGCGAATGCAAACACTCTGATCCGCACGATACCTGCGGACCACAAATTGATCCCGGGCCACGGCCCGCTGGCCACGGTCGACGACCTCAAGGCTTTTCACCAGTTGATGGTCGAGACGGCGGCGATCGTGCAGGATGCAATGAAGGCAGGCAAAACACTTGAGGAGATCAAGGCCGCGGGCCTGCCCGCGAAGTACAAAGAGGCGGGTTCAGGATTTATTAAGACCGATCTCTGGATCGACATCCTCTACCAGAGCTACTCTGCCAAATGATCGCGAACAATTGACGCAAAAAGGCGCGAATATCGCAAGAGTGATTAACCTTTGCCGATACTCGCGCCTATTACGGCCTTGACGTAAATATCAAACTGTTAGGCCACTGTTACCTCCGACGATAGATATACATCCTGTATAGCGTTAAGCAGTTCGACGCCCTCTGCCATCGGACGCTGAAAGGCCTTTCGCCCCGAGATCAGCCCGGTACCGCCGCCGCGTTTATTGACGACAGCCGTGCGTACAGCATCGGCCAGATCGCTCTGTCCTTTTGACTCGCCGCCGGAGTTGATCAGGCCGCATCGGCCCATGTAGCAGTTCGCGACTTGATAGCGAACGAGGTCAATAGGGTTATCGGTCGTCAATTTCTCATAAACAATTTTGCTCGTCTTACCATAAGAGCCCGATTCGTTCATCGCGGTGTAGCCGGCATTTCGCTCGGGCAGCTTTTGCTTGATGATGTCCGCCTGGATAGTCACGCCGAGATGGTTTGCCTGTCCGGTCAGATCCGCAGCCGTGTGCATATCGCCGCCGGCGACCTTGTATGCGGGGTTGCGCAAATAACACCACAGGATCGTCGCCATGCCGAGTTCGTGCGCATAGGCGAACGCCTCGGCCACCTCGGTGATCTGCCGGGTCGATTGGTCGGAACCAAAATAAATGGTCGCCCCGACGGCCACTGCTCCCATGTTGCGGGCCTGTTCGATGGTGCCGAACATTACCTGGTCAAACGCGTTGGGGTAGGTCAGCAGCTCGTTATGATTGATCTTTACGATAAACGGTATCTTGTGGGCAAACTTACGTGCAACGACGCCGAGTACGCCAAATGTCGACGCAACCGCATTGCAGCCGCCCTCCATTGCCAGTCTAACGATGTTCTCCGGGTCGAAGTACATCGGGTTTGGAGCAAAGCTCGCCCCGGCCGAATGTTCGATGCCCTGATCGACCGGCAATATTGACAGATATCCGGTCCCGCTCAGTCGGCCATGATCATGCAGCGTCTGTAGACTGCGCAGCACATTAGGATTTCGGTCCGAGTTCATCCACACGCGGTCGATAAAATCACTGCCCGGCAAATTAAGGTCGTCCTTGGAAATAGTTTTAGAAACGTGATCCAGAAGCAGGTCGGCGTCCGCGCCCAAAAGCTCCTGAATTTTACTGTATACACCAGCCATTAAATTCTCTCCCTCGAATAAAAGTATTATGAAAGTAAATCAATTTTCGCTGATTATAGCATAGTCATGCGGGCGGGGATCAGCGCCGATTTTTATTGATTTGGTGGGCGATGTCTAGTAAACTACTTCAGAAAACAACATACGGGCCATTGATCGTGTTTTAATCCGGGCTCACGCCTTATCGCTTGATCCCCACAATAAACGCCACCTCCCGTGTCTCACCTTAATCATTTTAGAGGTTAAAAAATGAATAAAAACTCTCATCTAATGAGGCGCCTTGCCTTCGCTCTCGTCCTTGTGCTGCCGCTTCTCTGGCAAACTGTTTTTGCGGCGGACGATGTCGTTTGGCGTCCGGTTACACCGGCCGAACTTGCCCTTAAATCTCCAAAAGTCGATCCGGACGCCGACGCCGAAGCGATCTTTTGGGAGGTCCGGCTTGACGATAAGAATCAATCCAAACTGACATACAGCCATTACGTCCGCGTAAAGATCTTTACCGAGCGTGGCCGCGAGCGATTTAGCAAGATGGACATCCCTTTTACCAAAGGTAAAAAGGTCGAGGACGTGGCGGCACGTGTTATTAAGCCCGATGGAACTATCGTCAATCTTCAGCCCGGCGATATCTTTGAACGCGAGATCGCCAAAGCCGGAAAGGCCAGGGTGCTCGCCAAATCATTTGCCGTTCCGGGTATCGAGCCGGGCGTAATCGTCGAGTATCAGTACACCGAATCAATCAAGAACGATTCGGCTTCGGGTGAGCGGCTCCTTTTTCAGCGCGACATACCGATGCAGCGGGCGACCTATTTCGTCCGTCCGTTCAGCGGCAGCCACCTTGCGTTTAATGCCTACAACATGGCCGATACGCGTTTTGTCGAAGAAAAGGGCGGCTTTCGCGTGGCCAATATGTATGACATTCCGGCCCTTAAGGAAGAACCCTATATGCCGCCTGATGATGAGGTCCGTCGCTGGGTCTATTTGAGGTACACAAGTCTGGCGTCTATTTTCCAATGGGGTACGCTAACATTAGGCTGGTCCGAGGCACTCAAGAAACATTCAAAGCCCAACAAAGAGATTAAGGCCAAGGCCGCCGAATTGACCGCGGGAGCTCAAACCGATGAAGAAAAGCTCCGCAGGATATACGAGTTTGTTCAGAGAAGCATAAAAAACGTGAATTTCGATAGATCGCTCGACGAAGAACAGATAAAAAAGATGAATATCAAGGATGGCGACGACGCCCTGAAACGCGGGATGGGCGGGTCATTTGCGATCGATATGCTGTTTGCCGGGCTTACTCGTGCCGCCGGTTACGAGACTAACGTTGTTTTGGCCGGGGACAGGACCGATAACTTTTTTGACCCTCAGAAATATCCGTTCCCCAACTTTATTCAAATGTCAGCGGTCGCCGTAAAGGTCCGCAATGAATGGAAATACTTTGACCCGTGTACGCCCTATCATCCCTTTGGCAAGCTTGACTGGTTCAGAGAGGCCGGCACCGCGATGCTGATCGGCGAAGGCGGCTTTGTTTGGCACAAGATACCGTGGCTGACTACATTGAGTCGCCGGCTAATCGCACGGCTAAATTTAACCTCTCGGAGGAGGGTGAGCTTTCGGGCGACATAACGATCGAGTTTGACGGCCACCAGGCAATGTCGCGTCGCCGCGATGCATTTCGCGATTCGGACTCGAAGCGCGAAACCGATTTTAAGGCCGAGATCACGTCCCGCATCAGCACGGCCGAGATCAGCAGCCTGTCGATACAGAACTTTGATGACAGCTCGAAACCGCTTATTTATAAGTTCAAGATAAATGTCCCCAATTATGCGCAAAAGGCGGGAAGGCGTCTGATCGTTCAACCTGGGTTCTTTGAACACGGAGCGAGGCCGGTGTTCTCGGCGGAAAAGCGCGAGCATAATATCCACTTTCCGTATCCGTGGTCCGAAAAGGACGAAGTTCAGATCCAGCTTCCAAAAGGCTTTGAACTCGAGAATGCCGATGCACCGCAGGACGTCGCAGATCCGAAAAAGATCGGCAGCCTCAAGATCAACATGTCGATCGACAGGGCAACTAACCTCTTGCTGTACAAACGAGACTTTCACTTCGGCGGTGGCGGACACACTCTGTTCCCGGCGGCCGTCTACACGCCTATGAAAGGCCTCTTTGATGCGTTTCACAAAGCTGATACACATGCGATCGCGCTGAGGCAGGCCACTAAGTGATCGATACCTTTGCGTTTCGAACGTGATATGACCCAACCGAAAAACAATATGTTTACCAGATCAATACTCCCATTCGCATTCCTGTTCTGTCTTTTGGCTTTCGGTACCGTGGCTGCAGGTGAGACGCCGCCGCCGTGGCTGCGTACGGCCGCGTCGGTAACGACGCCTGGCTATGAAAAGAACGTTCCCGCGGTCGTGCTGCACGCCGAACAGCATGTCACCCTAGGCGCCGACGGCAGGTTGGTCACCGTCGAGAACTACGCCGTCAGGATGCTCAACGACGAAGGGCGAAATTATGCGATCGCGCGTGCATTTTATCTGGTAAGCAGCGGTAAGGTACGCGAGATCGAAGGATGGATGATCCGCTCCAACGGGACATCAAAGTCCTACGATAAAAAAACCGTTCTCGATGTCATAGCCGACCAGGACGATGTCTATAACGAAGGGCGCCTTAAGGTTATAAACGCCTCGCGCGATGTCGAGGCGGGCCACGTTTTCGGCTATACCGTCATCTCCGAGGATACTCCGCTCTTTTATCAGGACAACTGGAACTTTCAGAGCATGCTGCCAACGATGATGTCGCGTTACTCGTTGACGCTGCCGTCCGGGTGGCGGGCATCGAGCGTTACGTTCAACACGGCAGAGGTAAAACCGCAGGTGAACGGCAGCACTTATGTATGGGAGCTTCGCAATCTGCCTCCTATCGCCTCTGAGCCGATGAGCCCATCGGTAATGAACATGGTGCCGCGGATCGCCGTAAACTATGCGCCGGAAAATGGTGCCGGCGGTGTTAACCGGACCTTCTCTGACTGGCTCGATGTTTCGCGTTGGGCGACCGCACTCAATGAGCCTCAGGTCGTTGTCGATGACGACGTCGCCGCCAAGGCCCGCGACCTGACAGTCAATGCGACAACTGAGTTGGAAAAGATCCAGGCCCTTGCGGGTTTTGTGCAAAATCTGCAGTATATTTCGATCGATATCGGCGTCGGCCATGGCAATGGATACAAACCCCGCCCCTCAAATCTGGTACTCAGCCGCGGCTATGGCGATTGCAAGGACAAGGCCAATCTGATGCGGGCGATGCTGCGGGTTTTGAAAATAGAGGCCTACCCTGTTGTCATTTTTGCGGGTGATCCCACCTTTGTTCGTGAACAATGGCCATCGCCCAGGCAATTTAATCACTGCATTATCGCGGTCAAGGTTGGTGATTCAACGCTCGGGCCTACCATCATCAATCATGAAAAGCTCGGCAGGCTCCTGATCTTTGACGCCACCGATCCGCACACCAGCGTCGGCGATCTGCCGGAACACCTGCAGGGAAGCCTCGCCCTCGTGGTCGCGGGTGACAATGGTTCGCTGTCCCGGATGCCGGTCACACCGCCGGAAACTGACCTTGTCGAACGAAACATCACCGTCGATCTCAATAATATCGGAGCCATCTCGGGCACCATCCGCGAGATCGCGAACGGACAGGCCTCGACCGCCATGCGACGCGAGTACCGGGGTTCGTCGGCGTCGGACTATAGAAAGACCATCGAGCAGTGGCTGACGACCGGGGCAACCGGAGCAAAGGTTGACGCACTTCAGTCAAAGGACGGCCCGTACAATGCAAATTTTGAGACCGAAGTGACCTTTTCCGCCGATCGCTACGCGCAGTTGATGCAGGGCAGGATGCTAGTCTTCAAACCGGTCGTTGTCAGCCGGCGCCACGGCATCTATTTGACCGACAGCAAACGTGCAAACCCGATCAGGATCAGGTCGTCTTCGATGACCGAGACGGCGGTCTTCACGTTACCCGTCGGGTTTGAGGTTGATGATGTTCCCGACAACGTCGACCTCGAGACAGCGATCGGCAACTACAAGACCCATTACGAGGTAAAGGAAGGCAAACTGCACTTCACCCGCCAACTGACCATGAACCGGATCGTTATGCCCGTGGACAAATACTCAGTAGCAAAAGATTTCTTTTCAAAGATACGCGATGCCGAGCAATCATCGGTTGTCCTGATCAAGAAATAGCTTCTGGTCCTGCGGCCGAGGCGGCCCGCCCGCCGCATCGACTTGAAAGCCTTATGACTTTGCCTGTAACAATTTGAGCAGTGCGAGTTCTTCGGGTTCGTAGTCCTTTACGATGCGGCGGATCGAGCGCGCTTTTCGAGGGCGAAACTGTTCGAGCGTGACTCCGGAGCTGTAGCGGTCGAGCACCGCCGGGTGGACGTAGGATGAGCGGCATACGGTGGGCGTGTTGCCGAGCTGTTCGGCGACGCTGCGAATGGCCTGGAGAATGTTTTTCTTTGCTGCGGCCTCGTCCTCGGCCGCACCGATCTCCGCGAGTTCGATGGCGGCGAGCAGGGTGCCGCCCCACGTTCGGAGGTCCTTGGACGAATAAACGGGATCGGTAGCTGCCTTGATGTAGCGGTTCAGGTCCGAGGGCTTTATCGGCCGCGGCTTGCCATCATCATCCAGGTAGTGAAACAGCTTGCGCGAACCGCCGAGCGCGTGCAGCTTCTTCATCACCGCGGCCAACTCTTCATCGACCAGCACCTTGCGGTGTTTTACGTGGCTCTTGCCGACAAACTCAAAAATAAGTGTGCCGTTTCCTCCAAACTTGAGGTGTTTGTTCTGCAAGGTCGTGATGCCATAGGTACGGTAATGTTTAGCGCTCTTTTCGGTCCCGACGCGAAAATACAGATCGGTTATCAGCCGTACCATGACGGCGAGAACCTTTTCCTGCGGGAATCCGTCCATGGTGATGTGCTCATTTGTAATGGCACGCAGCCGCGGGAGAAACTTGCCAAACTCCTCGATCTTCAAATATTTCTTTCGTCGCTGACGGGCCGTGAATTTGGCATGGTACAGATACTGTACCCGGCCGGTCGTGTCCATCCCGACGGCCTGGAGCCGGCTGCCGGCGGTGGGCGAGATCCTTACATATTTCCACGCGGGCGGGATCACGAGAGCTTTGATCCGGTCAAGCTGTTCGTCGGCCTTAAGACGCTCGCCATCGGCATCAACATAATGAAACCCACTGCGCATCGTGCCCTTGCGCCGCCACCAGCGCGATCTGCGCCCTTTTCCTATCGTCGATCTGGCTTTGTCGACATCAAAAACCGGCTTTTTTGGCGGCACTCAATTTTCCCCCTTGAACTACTTTCTCATTAAACCACAAATGCCGCTATAAACGCTGTTTACGTGTGGGTCTGGGCCGCCGAGCGCAGCCGCGTGGTTTCGTTTCACGCACACCGGCGAGAGCTTTGGCCCGATCGGCCAATTAATCGGCATGATCGCGTGCATCGGCGGAGCATTCCTGGTCTACACAGGCCTTTCCCTCGCCTATCGGCGACTAATGGCATGGAGCCGCCGCCGGGGCTTGACGTAGTGACCGATGGGTCTGCGTGTAGCTACCAGCCCTTTTTGCTTATGGGGTTGCGACTATAGGGTTGCCGTCGGTGTCGAGGTATGTGATCGGCATGCTCAGTTCTTTGAGGCCGGCTTCGATCACCTGGCGGTCGCCTACGATGACGATCGCCATCTTTGACGGGTCGAGGTATTGTTTTGCTGCACGAGTCACGTCGTCGAGAGTTACGGCATTGATCTTCATTATGTAATCGTTAAAATACGTGTCCGGCAGGTCGTAGACGACGAGATTTGCAAGTTGGTTTGAGATACCGCCGACCGTCTCAAAACCTGCGGGGTATCGCCGGATAAGGCTCTGTTTATTATAGTCCAGCTCCCTCTGTGTGATCGGTACCGGGCCGCGGATGCCGTTGAGTTCCTTCATCAACTCGATGATCGATTCTTTCGTAACCGCCGTCTGCATATCGCCGCCGGCACGGAATGGGCCGGGGCCGCGGCGGTACTGGATACTGCTGCCGGCACCGTATGTATACCCTTTGTCTTCACGCAGGTTCATGCTGATACGCGACGTGATGGCGCCGCCGAGTATCGAGTTCATCACCATCACCGGAAAGTAATCCGGGTTCATGCGATCGATGCCCACCTGGCCGATCGAAACTACCGACTGCACGGAGTTTGGCCGATCTACCAGGTAGATGCCTGCCTTCTCGCGCTGTTCGGTTTTCGGCAGATGCCTCAGCGAGACCTCGCCGGGTTTCCAGCCCTCAAAAGCCTTTTCGAGCTTTTGCTTGAGCGTTGCCTTGTCATAGTTGCCGACGACAATGAGGACACCGTTGTTGGGGCGAAATGTCGATTCGTAGCTGCTGACCACGTCATCGCGTGAGATGGCCGTTAGTGTCGCCTCGGTATTGTCGCGTCCATAGGGATGCTCACCGTACAGGACCTTGTTATAAGCGACGTTTGCTATCGCGTTGGGGTTAGCCTTTTGCTGGCGGAGACTGACTATCGAACGCTTGCGCAGGCTCTCGACCTCACCGGCAGGAAAGACGGGATTCGTTATCACGTCAGCGTAGATATCCAATGCCTGGTCGAGATTTTTCGTCAGCGTCTGCAGCGTGACGTTTGTTGAGTCCCAACCGCTGCTGGAGCCCATAAATGCACCGATCGACTGCATGCTGTTCGCGATCTCGACCGCGGTCCGTGTTTTTGTGCCGTCATCGATCAGCGATGTCATCAAACCGGCGACGCCCTTGCGGTCGTCCGGTTCGTTGGCCGTTCCTGTTTTAAGTACCAGGTTCATCGAGACGATCGGGAGTTCCTTATGCTCTACCATCCAGACATCGAGGCCGTTCGACAGCTTGGTCTTTTCGATCGGCGGCAGCGACAGGCGGGGGTTTGGGCCCGGTTTCGGCAGCTTGGCGGCCTGAGCGTCGATCCTTGCCTGATCGGCCTTTTCGGATTTGACCGATGTGGGCTCGTTTGCGGCCGTACTGCCGCGTTTTGCCTCGCCCGGTTTCGGGTTGTATGTCATCACGAGGCGATTGGCTGTCAAATAGGTGTTGGCGACCCGTCGAACATCATCGGCGGTTACATTTGCATAGCGATCGAGGTCGGCTTGAAAGTTGTTAGGCTTACCGATGTAACCTGCATATCCGCTGATCTGGCTGCCCTTGCCGAGGACCGTCTGTAGCCCGAAAACCGTCTGGGCCTCGATGCTATTCTTGGCTCGCGCGATCTCCTCCGCTGTCGGAGCGTCCTTCTTTATCCGGTCTATTTCCGCGTGGATCTCGGTTTCGATGTCGTCGAGCGACTTGTCGGGCCGCGCCGTGGCCTGGATCTGAAACGTCCCGCCGATCTCGCCGGCGCCATTAGACGTATTGACCTGCTGGGCCATTTCCTTGTCGTAAATGAGTTTGCTCTGCAGACGCGATCCCCGGCCCGATGAGAGTAGGTTGCTGAGTATGTCGAGAGCTGCCTCGTCCTTTGCATACTGTCGGACACCGTGCCAGACCCAATAACGCCGGGGCAGAGGGGCGAGGGGATCATCGACGGTTGTTCGGATCTCTTTTTCGAGGCTCGGCATATCGGGATTTGGACGATTGATATCGCCGCCCTTGGCGATGGCTCCAAAATACTTAGTTATCCAGCCTTTTGCCTGCTTTTCATCGAAATCGCCCGACAGGACGAGGATGGTATTGTTTGGAACATAGTACTGGCGAAAGAACGATTTTACGTCCTCCATCGAAGCTGCCTGCAGGTCCTCGAGCGAACCGATGGTCGTCCAGTTATAAGGGTGCGGTTTGGGATACATGGTCTGGCCGATCTTCTCAAACGCCGTGCCGTAGGGCTGATTGTCGACACGCTGACGGCGTTCATTTTTGACCACATCACGCTGGTTATCCAGCTTCTCTTGCGTCATTGCTTCGAGCAGGCCGCCGAGGCGGTCGGCCTCGAGGAATAATGCGAGTTCGAGGAAATTGGATGGGACGGTCTCAAAATACCATGTACGGTCCTGATTGGTCGTGCCGTTGACGCTGCCTCCGGCTTCCTGCAGAGGCGTGAAGAAGTCGCTGTCGTAGTTCTTCGAGCCCTGGAACATCATGTGCTCAAACAGGTGAGCAAACCCGGTGCGGCCCTCGGCCTCGTTCTTGGCCCCGACGTGATACCAGACGTTCACGGCGAC
>JBBQGO010000018.1:0-13550 GCA_038323125.1 Pyrinomonadales bacterium | reverse complement strand
TATGGGCCACACAAGCGGTCCCGCACGCCCGGCAGCTCAAGAATATGCTCGAACTCGCACGCGTCATCACGCTCGGAGCACTCAACCGCGACGAGTCACGCGGAGCACACTACAAGCCTGACTTTCCGGAGCGTGACGACGAACGATTTCTCAAAACTACTATCGCCGAGTACTCGGCAGAATCTCCGATCCTGAGTTATGAGGCTGTAGACATCTCGTTGATCGAACCTCGGAAACGCGACTATTCATCAGGTAAGAAGGCCCCTCAGGTGCAAAGACCGGGAGCCGAACTCCGCCCAAAAGATCGCGAAGAGACGATGCCGCTCGATCCGGAGAATCGGGAGGAGTTTGAAAATGCGAAGGAAACAGACGACTAGACCCCGGATCTTAAATAAATGAGTACTTTGCCACACATCGAAAAGAAGAGACTTGAAAATCCGCCGGCGGCGATAAAGTTTAAGATCCAGCGTCGCGAACGGGAGGGTGCAGCTTCGCATTGGGAAATCTTTGAGATACCGTACCGCCGCAATCTGAATGTCATTTCGGCGTTGATGGATATTCGAAAACATCCTGTGACGGTTGAGGGCAAACAGACTACGCCGCCGGTGTGGGACATGAGTTGTCTTGAGCAGGTGTGCGGCATATGCACCATGGTCATTGATGGTAAGGTGCGGCAGTCGTGTTCGGCCCTCATCGACGACCTCCTGTTAGAGTCCGGCGGAGAAACGGTAAAGCTCGAACCGATGTCTAAATTCCCAAATGTTCGCGATCTGAAGGTTGACCGTTCCAAGATGTTCGATCACTTAAAACAGGTAAACGCGTGGATCGAGCTTGATGGCACCTATGACCTCGGGCCGGGGCCGCACATTCCTAATGAGACGGCGCAGGAGCGATACGCTTATTCACGCTGTATGACTTGCGGCTGCTGTCTGGAGGCGTGTCCCCAGTATGGTGATGATAACTACATCGGCCCTCAGGCCGTCGCCCAGGCACGTCTTTTCAACATGCACCCCACAGGCAAGATCACTTCCGACGAACGGCTGAGTGGCCTGATGGGCGATGACGGCATCGCAAACTGCGGCAATGCCCAGAACTGCATCGAGGTCTGCCCAATGTCTATTCCGCTAACGCGTGCGATCTACGATACCAATCGTGATATTACTGTCGACGCCTTATTTGGGTGGTTGAAGAAATAGTTATGCGTGGGGCGCGGTACCGCCAGCCAACTCGATCACATCGTCAATCTAGGTTGGTCGTTGACGGCCTCTACCAGGATCCCGGAGACGGCGACGTTTTCTTTCATGTACTGCCTCGCTCCGTCGACGTCCAGCGGCTTTGAAAAATAGTAACCCTGTCCAAATTCACAATTCAGAGCGGACAGCAAAGCGACCTGATCGCCCGACTCTATTCCCTCAGCGATCACCTTCATTTTAAGGTTTTGGGCCAGTCTTACGATAGTGTCGACGATCTCGCGGTTCTCATCGCTTTTTACCATACGACTCACGAATGATCGATCTATTTTAAGAAAACTAACGGGCAGGCGGTGAAGATGGCTTAATGACGAGTATCCGGTTCCGAAATCATCGAGACTCAGCTCGATCCCGAGTTTGCGAAGCCGATTAATTATCGTTATTGCGAGTTCACTGTTTTCCATAATGTGGCTTTCCGTGATCTCAAGTTTCAAAAACCGCGGATCGAGTCGCGTTGACTGTAGGGCCGCTGCTACCCGGTCTGCCAGGTCTATTTGAAGAAATTCTTTGCTCGAAAGATTGACACTAACGGTCAGCTCAGCTGCCGCCGGTTCTGATCTATGCCATTCCCACATTTGGCGACAACTCTCCTTCACGGCCCATTGTCCGAGCTTGATGATCATTCCGTTCTCCTCGGCGATGGGTATAAACTCATCGGGCGTGATCAAGCCGCGTTCCGGATGGCGCCATCTGAGGAGCGCTTCAAACCCCACAAGGCCCCCGGTGTCCAGGCGGACGATCGGTTGGTAATAAATGCAAAATTCGCCGCGTGCGAGAGCCGAACGCATTTCAGTTTCGATCTGCAGTTTCTTGCTGGCGTGTTTATGCATCGCTTGGTCAAAGATCTGGAACTGAGCCTTACCCTTGGCTTTCGCACAGTACATTGCGATGTCCGCGTCCCGCAGCATATCATCGGCATTCGTGTGTCCGGACGTACTCAACGTTATGCCGATGCTTGCGGTCGTAAAGATCTCGCGCCCGCCAAGATCGAACGCGGAGGTAAGATCATTCTGGATCCGTTCCGCAACGAGCAATGCTTCATTTGTATCGACCAGCTCGCTCAGCAAAATGACAAATTCGTCGCCTCCCAATCGAGCAACGAGGTCTCCGGTACGCGTTGATTGCTCGAGCCTGCGTGCAATATATTTCAATAACTTATCGCCTTCTGAGTGCCCAAGGGAATCATTGATCACCTTGAACCGGTCAAAATCGAGGTATAGCACCGCGAACGGGTTGCTGTTCCTGCTCTTGCCGCGCTCGATCGTCATCCGAAGGTGATCCATAAAGAGCGTGCGATTGGCGAGTCCCGTCAAACCATCGTGAAGTGCGTCATGAAGAAGCTGCTCTTCGGCCCGCTTTCGCTCGGTAATATCGGTGAAAACACCCATCGAACCGACGACGGCGCCCTTGGCGTCGATGATGGGTGCTCCCCCGACTATCACCCATATTATTTCACCTGACTTTTTCCTGAGACGAGTCTCGTATCTGTCGGAGACTCCACTCAGACGACGATTGTTGATCCCTTCAACAAAATCAGGGCCATTGTCGACGAGCAGCCGGGACCAATCGGTACCGATCAACTCTTTCTGCGAATAGCCTGTCATCTCGCAAATACAACTATTGATATAGAGCACGCGATCTTCCGTGTCGACCTGGAGCAGCCCTTCGCTCATACTATCCAGAAGTGTTCTGATCCTGTACTCGCTCTCCCTCAACGCTGAATCTGCTTTCTTCCGCTCGGTCATGTCGGTTACCAGGCCGATACGTGCACGACGGCCCGCATAGAAGATCGATTGTGCGGCTACCTCGACGTCCAGAATTGTGCCGTCCTTTTTTTGATGACGGGCTGCAAGTACGACCTCTCCGGTTGCGCCTGTCCTCGCCAGGTCCTCCATGAGGATCGGGACGTCCTCGGCCGGTCGAATATCCTTAATCGTTAGTTCAAAAAACTCATCACGCGAGTAGCCGTATTGCCGTATCGCGGCCTCATTGACCGCAAGAAATTCCAGCGTGTCGGCATCATAAACCCAAATAGGATAAGGATTGCCCTCAAACAGCAAACGATAACGCGATTCGCTTTCCTGTAGAGTTTGCTCGGCCAGCTTCCGTTCAGTTATATCACGAAAACTCATGACCCTTCCGACGGTCTTCCCACCCAGCATTTGTGGCTGGGTATATCTTTCGAGGAAACGCCCGTTAGTAAGCTCGAGAGTGTTTACACATACCTCTTCCGGATCGTCGAGCGATCTCTTCATCATTAACCCGAAACTCTCCGGATCTTTTACAAGATCGAGCATATGCTCGGACACTTGTCTGGTTGAGGCAGCCAGATCCCTGAATGACTCAGGAACGTCCCACATTTCGACGAACTTTTCATTCGCCGTAATGATGTTGTTTGTCATATCGACAGCCAGGATACCGTCAGCCGTAGCTTCAAATGTAGAGGTCAGAAGAGACAGATTATGCTGAAGTGCGTCCTTCGCCTTCTTTCTATCGCTGACATCGCGGTTGATACTTAAGATCGCCGGACGCCCGTCAAATTCGATAACGGACGCATTGATCAACAGATGGATCGGCGTTCCATTCGCCCGGAAGTTCGTCGATTCGATAGACTGACAACTCCCTGAAGCAAGAAGCTCTGCCACCGGTTGCTCTCCCCGCTCGATGTCTTTTGTAAGCTCCTTTAGACTTTTGCCGATAAATTCATCCCTCGACAAGCCATAGATCTCGCAGGCCTTGTCATTAACGTCCAGCACTATCTCGCCTTCCGGATCAAAGATCAATATCGAGTCGTTAGCGTGCTGGAAGAGATTTCGGTACTCCTGTGATCTCTTCAGCGCCATTTCAGCGATTTTTCTTTCAGTTATATCTCGAACGACAACCGTGAAAATGCGCCCGCCGTCCGACTCATAATCCGCAAACGAAGTTTCGGTAAGAAACTCGTACCCTTCTTTGTGCCGGGCCATAATCTCAATGACCCGCCCCGAAATATTCTGGTGGTATGCGGCAATTCGTTTCAATCGTGTCGACTGCTTTCGCCGCGTTGCCTCAGGAACTAGTTTGACGATCTCTTGTCCGACCAACTCGTCGGCGCTGTAGCCAAATATCCTTTCGGCGGTATGGTTTACGAAAAGTACCGTTCCGGCGCTATCGATGGTAATGATCGCCTCCGATGCTGAGTCGGTAACGCTCCTGTACCTTGCTTCGCTTGTGTCTAATTTGGCGGTGTGGTCCGCGATTTGTCGCATTTCAGCTTGTCCACGCAGACAGGACAGAACCAGAAAAATATCTTCGAAAATGACCCAACACGCGTGCTCTACCCAGCGCCAGTTTTCGGCCGATAGCACGCCGAAAACGGACTGCGGATAGAAAATGCCCCTGACCATATGGTCTATCGCGACAACTGCCGTTGCCGGCACCAGTACGCGCCAGTCGCGGTAAAACGATAAGAAGGCCAACGAACCGAATACATGGAAATGGGTTTCTATTCGCCCCCCCGACAGGTGGATCAGCAGACTAGACATCAACATCTGTCCGACAGCGATGGTGTACCGCGTCAGAACGTGCCCCGGCCGCAAAACCGCCATGATTATTGGAAAGAAGCTGATTACACCGCCCAGGAAGACCGCTGCCCAAACATGCAGATGTACCTGAGAGGACTGGCCGATCCAGGTACGCGGCGAGATCACGAGGGCGGCAATAATACCGGCCACCCACTGAATAACCATCAGAATGGCAAACATACGGTCAGTTTGCCGGTATATCTGCTGCTGGTGATCTGCGTAAATCTTGTCTGCTTGTCCTTGCATCTTTTTCAGTTCACCTTAAAGCCGAGCTATCGCTGGCTTGCATCACTTCGCCCGAACAATCTTTTTTTTGCAAAGGGCAGCCAAAAACAGGCGAGGCTGCTGAGCTTGAGATGTCGGAAGTGACTATGTCGAAAATGGCGTTGCGGCCAGGACCGCTTCCCTCGTGCCCGCGGGCGAGTGTGAGGCCGCCATCAAATCTCAGTTTTTTGTCGCGGTCATAAAGCAGAGTGATGCTGGAGGTGCGAGCATTGAAAAGGGTAGTTTCCAGTTCATCCTTATCTATCACGACCTGCACGTTGGGGATAGCCGTTGCGGCGTGAAACGAATCGGTGACGGTCCATTCCGGCTCCACGCCTTTGGGCTGAAGAAAAACTACGTAGGCGGTGACTTTACCGTCGATCTCCGCCATTAAGCGAGCCAGTTCCCTCAACCCGGCCCGAGTGCAGGGGCATTTAGGATGCGCAAAAAATATTAGTGTCGGTATATCATCGCCCGGGCGCAGTTGGCTCGCTTCCGGGAATACGGACGGGTACGCCACCTCTCCTTGCGCAGCCGTACCCTCAAACCGTGCCAGATAGAAAACGCCGGTTGCGGCAAGAGACAACCAAACTATTACACAGACAAATAAGACTGATTTCATGGAAATAAATTGGAATACCTGGGTTGAGTCTAAGAATGCGTGGATTTGGCACTGCGAGAAGTAATGAGACTGAGAACGACATGACAGAGATCTGCCATATGGTTAGCATACACCAAAATGCAGCCGTTTAACAAGTTTTATTTGATTGTCCGCAGTGGATGTTAACGCTGCAGGGCAGGAGAGCGATCTTCCCCGATCGTCTTGAGATGGGACACTATTTTTTCGATCAGCCAGTTTGGTGTCGAAGCTCCGGCTGTAACCCCAACTTTTTCGGCATCAGCGAGGTCACTAGGTATGATCTCGTCTTCGGTCTCGATCAGGAAACTCTTTTCGCACTGTTCCTTGCATACGGCGAGTAGTTTGACACTATTCGACGAGTGGCGTCCTCCGATGATGTAAAACGCATCGACCATGCCGGCAAGTGCGCGGGCAGCCTCCTGCCGGTCACGGGTGGCTGAGCATATGGTGTTGACAACCTGCACTTCGTCGTCGGTTCGGCTTTTGATTGCCTCAGCAGTATCGAAAAATGTCTTCGCCTTGATAGTTGTTTGTGAGACTACGAGCGGGTTGCGGAGCCAAGGCAGGCCGGCCACTTCCGTTTCATCACGAATTACAAAAGCATGGTCAGGTGCGTAACCCTGGACGCCGATCATCTCAGGGTGATCGGGGCTGCCAACGACAATAACGTGGCGGTCCTGTTCGGCGGCGCGGGCGGCCAGCTTCTGGACCCGCGTAACGAACGGACAGGTCGCGTCGACGACTTTCGATGCTTTCTCCTCTAATTCCTTCTGCACTTGCGGGGTAACGCCGTGGGCCCGGATAACGGCAGTTTCACCGCGACCGATCTGTACAGGCTCGCTGATGGTGGTTACGCCGTGCTGGCCGAGACGCTGCATTTCCTGATCGTTATGGATGAGCGGACCCAGCGAACGTACCGTTTCACCATCGCCTAGGGCACCTTCGACCATATCGACCGCACGCTCGACGCCGAAACAAAACCCGTATTCATTTGCTAATAAAACTTGCATTTTTATTGGACCTTAACTAATTTCTTAGTTGCGTGCCAGTTCAGCTTTCAGTCTAGCAAATGAATAACCTAAACGAAACCGCCTCCCAACACTGCCGGTTTCTGGATAACCATTTCTTCACGACCCTCTATCATGTTTTTGTTGAGGCATTTTCGGATTATGTTTTTCGATTTGCATTGACGGAGGATCAATTCCGTAACCACATCATCGTTAATGCGGTCGACCTTGATCGTTCCGTTGGCGCATTTGATGATGAACGCCTTGTGGGTTTTTCGCTCAACGGTTTTGGCGAGTGGGAAGGCAAACCAACGGTCTATGATGCGGGCACGGGAGTCGTGCCGGATCGCCGCCGCGAAGGGATCAGCGACCGAATGTTCGACATGATGCTACCTGTCTTTAGAGAAAGCGGCATCGAACAGTTTTTGCTGGAGGTTGTTACGACCAACACGGGTGCAATCAAATTATACGAAAAGATAGGGTTTGAGATAGGGCGTGAAGTCGCGCTTTTGCAGTGCGACGGCAGAGCGGCCCCGTCGAACTATGCCGCGCGCAATGTGATCGTAAAACTACTTGACGAGCCCAACTGGGATCGGTTAACGAGTTTTTGGGATGGCAAACCCACATGGCAAAATTCAGTCGCCGCGGTGGAACGGAGTCGCAAAGCAAAGCGTATCCTCGGAGCTTTCATCGACGAGATTTGTTGCGGCTATATTGTTTTTTCGGGCAAATTCGGACGGGTCGCACAACTCGCCGTCGAAAAAGCACACAGGAGGCAGGGCATCGGAACAACACTTGTCAATTCCATGCATGCTGAAATGGCTGAAGGATATTCGATGCAGGTCATAAACCTCGATAAGAGCCTCAAGAGCGCGACGGACTTTTTCTGCAACCGGGGTTTTTACGAGCGGGTGAGCCAGCACGAGATGATCAAATCCATTACTTAGTGCCGGGGCGGCGAACCCAAGTTCCCCTCCTCACCGTACCGGATCGCGGAGAATGGTTTCGGACGCAGCGGCAGCGATGGCGGCTGCGGCCGGGTTTGATCGTTTTAAGTTTGCAAGTTGACGCAGGGCCTCGCCGGTGCGGGCCAGCAGGCGGACCAAGTCTCCTTCTTCGGCACGCGTCCGGTCGACGAGCTCGTCCCATTGCATGCCGGCCGTCCAGCGTTCAGCCGCGGCCGCGGCGGAGTAGTTGATCTCTTCCACCGGTTCGACCCCATTCTTCCATTCCACATTCGACACCCCGATCACGATCTCCTCAAAATCCGCGAGGATGTCCATCATTCGCCTTGACGCACGCATATCACCATAGCTTCGATCGGCGTCCGAAGCGACCGATGCCATAACGCCCGCGGCCTCAGAGATCTTGAGGTCATTAAAGATCCCATGACGCAATGCTTCTCCGACCAACAGCGGCCGGTCGATCCGCAGATCAGCGAGCCACTTGCCAGTTTCCGTAACCTTTTCATTCGCGTGGTCGAGATAGCCAAAGTGATCAAGCACGCGTGCCCGGTTTTCAAATGGGAGCCAAATGCTGTCGCTAAGCAATTCCGCACCGTCTTCGCTGCGGCTGTCTGCACTCGCACGCCGGCTCTCGCGAAAGGCAAAGCTCCGCTCAGCGATATCGCGGACCTGCGCAAAGTTTCCAAATGCGTCCAGCAGATTTAGCAGGCTGGTGTAGGTGGCACGGAACCGGCTGTAAAGCGGATCGGGCGGTGCCTTGAGCAGCTCGGCAATCTTTTTCGGATTCTGAAATTGACTGGGTGCGAGCACTACAAAGCCGACCTTGTCCCGTCCACGCCGCCCGGCACGGCCGGTCATCTGCTGCAGTTCACTTGCGGTCAGCGACCTCCAGCCATCGTTGCCGCGTGTATCAGCATTGCTAATGACGACCGTACGAGCAGGGAAATCAACTCCTGCGGCGACAGTCGAGGTCGCGAACAGTGCGTTCAACAGTCCGCCGGACATCATCTTTTCGATCAGGAGCTTCCACAAGGGGATATGCCCGGCGTGGTGCGCCGCCACTCCCGCCCGGACGATGAGCTTAGCGTGTTTGTGGTCGGCGATCTCGGGGAACTCAGCCGTGAAGTCGTCCAGTATCTTTTGTCGCTGTATCTGCCGTTCAGGGTCTGCTCGCTGCGATTTGTCCAGAGCGACCTCGGCGACCGCTTCGTCGCAACGCCGGCGAGTGGGTAGAAAGACGATCGCCGGTAAGAGGTTGTAGCCGCGGAGAGCGGTGACGAGCTTTGGCGGCGAGATATCGGCTTTACGCGGGTCCATTGGTCTCAAGTATAGCGGACGATAGCCTTTTTTCGTTGGCCGATGCGTGACGAGTTACGCCTGATGCATCGATTCGTGCAGTAGACGCAAGCCGTCAAGCAGCAGGACCTCATCGACCACATCGACTATATCGGTATTGCCGGCGATGGTTGACGCAAGGCCGCCGGTGGCGATCACCTGCGGCTCGTCACCGAGTTCCGCTTTCAATCGTGCGAGCATGCCCTCGACCAGTGCGATGTGGCCGAAGAACACGCCTGACTGGATCGCCGAGCGTGTCGTGCTGCCGATACAGCGTTCGGGTTTATCGATCTCGACAACCGGCAGTTTGGCGGTGTGCTGATGCAGAGCGTTGGCAGCCATCGCCATCCCAGGGGCGATCACACCCCCGCGAAGTACGCGATCGCGGTCCACAACGTCGAACGTAGTCGCGGTGCCGAAACTGCACACAAGACACGGAACACCATATTTGCGGGCAGCGGCGAATGCATTTACCAAGCGGTCGATACCGGCGGCCGAAGGCGGCTCATAATTGATCTGCAAGCCGAAATCGAATTCATGGGTGACAAAGACCGGCTCAACCTGCAGGTGGCGTCCGAGAAACCCGGCCAGCGGCTCATTCATCTCGGGTACGACCGAACTTATGATAACATCCGAAATTGATGTATCCAGGCCCGGGCCTAGGGCAGCACCGAAGTCATGAGGGTGGCTGTCGCGATCGGTAGATATCGAAGATCGCGAGATGAGATGTTCGCCGACGAACGTACCGAATTTGATATTAGAGTTACCGATGTCGACGGCTAGCAGCATTATAAAAGTTAAAAAGTGAAAAAGTGAAAAAGGTCATAACCGGGAGCTAGAGCGACTGGGTTCTTAAAAGTTTAAAAGTGAAAAAGTTTCTACCGTCACACTTTTTCACCTTTTCACCTTTTCACTTTTCCACCTTTCCTACCCTTGCAGCGGCAGGCCGTCGTAGATGACGCTCCAGCCGTTTCGTTTACTTGTTCGCAGGCTCTTGGTAAACCACTCTACCGCGGCACTGGCGTCGTCGTAGATCTGAACGGCCGGGCGGTCTTCGCGAGGGTCTACGCGGCATATAGCGGCGCCGGCTGTCGCGGTCTTGATGCAGAGCAGCGCGATCATATTGTCCTTTTGCATAACGGCTGTGCGCATGGCAACACTGCCGAGATCGTCGTCAAACTCATCAAACTCAGCGAGATCCTCGTCGAACTCGTCTTCGAGGCTCCAATCCGGGTCGTAATCAAATTCATTATCCATAAAAAGCCTGCGCATAAAGCGTATCTACAAATTACACGCTGCGGCGGCAAAGTTCAATTCATACGGCCAGCGAAAGACCGGGGATGAGCGCGCTTTTGTCGTTCCGCGTCGTATAAATGATCTGTGTTTTTTCATTCACCGCGAACGGCTTCACGAAGCCGTTCGACATCGCCAGCCTGAACGATTCTAACTGACCCACCGCGTGTCTTCACTCTCAAAGCCCCATTCTCTTCCAGGCCGTCAGTCGTGCCTTCGATCGTTTCACCGTCCAGGTTAACGCGAACATCTTTTCCGATGAAGTAAGTCGAGCGGCGGCCCCAGTGCTCGATGATCTGAGCGGGGCCGTCCCTGCTCTTGAGAACATCGTAGAAATGGGAAAGTTGCAGGCTGATCGACTCAGCAGCGGCATCGGCTGTTACCATGCGGCCGGTTTCCGCACCGATCGAGGTTGCCAGCGGCGCGATCTCGGGTGGAAAATTGCCGGACAGGAGATTGATGCCGATACCGACAATGACCGCTATACCAGTACTCGTCTCGATCGCCTCAGCGAGTATACCGCTGATCTTTTTGTCAGCAACGAGTACGTCGTTGACCCATTTGATGTCGGGACTGATGCCAAGATCGGCCAGCGTGTCGTGGACGGCGATGCCTGCCATCAGGGTGATCAGCGGCAGCGAACGCTTATCCAGTTTTGGCCGCAGGATGATGCTGAAATAAAGGCCGGCGTCCTTGCCTGAGCTCCACTGACGCCCATATCTGCCGCGGCCGGCTGTCTGCTCGCGGGCGATGATGCACAGGCCCTCGTCGGCTCCGCGGCGTGCATGGTCGGCGGACTCGGTGTTGGTCGAGCCGATCGTTTCATAGCGTAGTATGTGTAGTTTCATAGCAGCCTAGGCCGATGGCTGCCACAGTGAATTGCAGTAATAGTTCTTGCTGTCAAAAAAGTTCTGCTTGATATCAAACCCGGTCTCGCGTGCGAGAGCCTCGATCACACGAAGGCTGTATTTTTGCGAGATCTCCATAAAGACCGCCTCCCATTGATCGAATTCAAACGTGCGGTCGAGGGCTTTTATATAAACGCTCTGGTCTTCGCGGCTTATCAGGAATGAGCGGGCCGAGCCGTCGATAGGGCGATAGTTGGCGTAGTGAGAAAACTTGTCGATATCAAAATTACCGCCCAGCTCGCGGTTGATCCTTCGCAGCAGATTGAGGTTAAATGCCGCAGTTACACCCGCCGCGTCGTCATAGGCGGGAACGATCACATGCGGGTCCTTTTGCAGATCGAACCCCGTTAAGAGCAGGTCGCCGGGGTTCATAACATCGCGCAGCTTTCGGAAAAATACGAGTGCTCCGTCACGCCTGAAATTGCCGATGTTCGAGCCGAGGAACAGCAGTATCTTGCGCCTCGCTGAGCCGCCCTTTAACGACCCAAGGATGCGAAAATAATCACCCGTCCACGCATCGATCCGCAGCATCGGAAACTCGGCGGTAAACTTTGCTGACAGAGCGTCCAGTGCCTCTTGCGAGATGTCGATGGGCGAATACGAAATGTCGGCGCCCTGCTCTAGGAAATGGCCGATCAGGATGGCGGTCTTTGTTCCGTCGCCGGCGCCGAGTTCGATCAGGTCAAAAGCTGATTCGTCCTTGATGAACGACCGAAAGATCTCATCCGCCTGTGTTGTAAAGATCTCCTGTTCACAATTTGTCAGGTAATACTCCGGCAGCTTCATAATCTCCTGAAACAGGCGCGAGCCTTCGTCGTCATAGAAGTATTTTGACGAGAGAGTCTTCGGAGTCGATGACAGCCCGCTGAGCACGTCCTCTGCAAAAGTAGTTAGTTCCGGCGATGTTGACGTCTTCATAAGATTGTTTTCGCTGAAGAGTTCGGTGCCATCGTTGGCCTATTTAGCTAATCTGATCCCCGTAAGCTGCCACCGCAGGTGCGGATGAAAAAAGTTGCGATACGTGCTGCGGCTGTGCCCCGGCGGTGTGATGGCCGAGGCCCCGCGGAGCACCATCTGATTGATCATAAATTTACCGTTGTATTCGCCGACCGCCCCGGCCGCCTTGCTAAAACCCGGGTAGGGCAGATATGCGCTATTGGTCCATTCCCAACGCTTGCCCCAAGAAAAACGCTCGCTCGCCGCTTCCCATTCAAATTCAGTGGGCAGGCGGCGGCCGCTCCACTCGGCGAACGCAGCCGCCTCGTAATACGAGACATGACAAACGGGTGCGTCAGGCGCCAGACGCCGCAGCCCGCCGAACGTAAAGTGGTGCCAGCCATCTTCGCGTTTGTGCCAGTAGAGCGGCGACGCAACCTGATCGCGATCGACCCAGTCCCAGCCCTCCGAGTGCCAAAGCCTGAAGTCGGCGTAACCGCCGCCGTCGACAAATTCTAAAAAGTCGGCGTTTGTAACGAGCCTCGAGCTGATCGAAAAGTCCTCCAGGTAAACCTTATGACGCAGCAATTCGTTATCGAAGCAAAATCCATCACCCCGGTGACCGATCTCGCAAACACCGCCCTCGACATCGATAAAGCCTTGCTCACCCGCGTCCTGCACTTCCTCGGGCACGTGGTCCGGCCTGTAAGCGGGAAACAACGGGTTAAGGCTGAATGTGTATTTGAGGTCGGTGAGGAGCAGTTCCTGGTGCTGCTGTTCGTGACTGACGCCGAGTATGACGAGTTCGGCGCCCTCGTCCTGAACTTCGCCGTCGAGCAGACTCGACATCGCTTCATCGACATGTTTGCGATATGCAAATACTTCGTTTACGGTCGGGCGGCTAAGGCTGCCGCGTTGGTCACGCTGGGTTCGCGGGCCTATCGAATTGTAGTAGCTGTTAAAGAGAAATCCGAAATTGTCATCAAAGACCCGATAGCCTTTGGAGTATTTCTTGAGGATCATCTCCTCAAAAAACCAGGTGGTATGTGCAATGTTCCACTTCGGGGGCGAGACGTCGACGACCGGCTGTGGTATGTAATCCTCGGTGCCAAGCGGTTCACAGAGCCTTTCCGTCGCGGCACGAACCCTAGCATAAAGATCGCGCAGACGGGTAACTTGGGTTTTCCCGGTGCTGATGCCGTGCATTATTTAATTAAAACAAAAAACGTCAAAAACGCGAACTTCCCCGGTCCGGAAAAACCGGCCTCACATCACAAGCGGAAAGTTCTGGCGCCGCATCCGCTCCCATTCGGTCGCCTGGCGCGCCCGCCTGTTTTCATGAGCGTTCGCAAGCGATACGATCAGGTCGTCGATAGGAATATTGTTGCT